>JAUWXH010000152.1 GCA_030616465.1 Planctomycetota bacterium
TGCGGCGGGCGGAGGGCCACGAGCGGGCCGGGGCGTACCACTCATCCAGTACGCGCAGCCAGTCAGCCCGGCTGCGGCAGCGGACGAATGCGTCGCGGACCTGCTCGGCAAAGGGGTGCAGCTCACTGTACTTGATGCCGAACTTGCGCATGATGCGCTGGGCGCGCTGCTCGCCGTGGTGAGCCAGGCTCAGCTCGAAGTGTTCGCGGATGACGCGGCCCTGCTCGGCGACGGTGGGTGGATCGGGCAGCGGCCTGCCACTCAACAGGGCCCGCGCCTCACGGAAGATCCAGGGGTTGCCGATGCAACCGCGGGCGATGGTGACGCCGTCCACGCCGGTCTCTTCGCGCATGCGTACAACGTCACTGGCGCTGAACAGATCACCGCTGCCGAGAACGGTCTTGTCGCCGGCATACCGTTTGACGCGGGCGAGGAAACCCCAATCGCTGGGACCGACGTACCGCTGGGCTACCGTCCGCCCATGCACGGTGACGGCCGCCAGACCGTGCTCGCAGGCCCCGTCGAAAATGCGGAAGAAGTTGCGCTCGCTCGCAGGCGAATCGTCCGTGCCGCGGCGCATTTTCAGCGTCACGGGGATCTCCGCCGGCACCGCAGCACGGACATCCCTGATGATCTCGATCGCGGTGGAGGGATCAGAGAGGAGGAACCCCCCGCGGCAGCGGCCAAGCACCTTACGGACCGGGCAAGCGAAATTGAGCTCGACCACGTCAAAACCACTGTCGGCTATCCGCCAAGCGGCCTCGGCCAGGCGGGCCGGGTCGGTCCCCATGAGCTGGCCGCCGATGGGGCGGTCTTCGTCGCCGACATCAAGAAGCTGCCGATGGGACTTGCCCGGCTCAAGGACCAGTTTGTCGAGCACGACTTCATGCAAGGCGTATGGGGCGCCGTGTCGGCGGGCGATGAGACGCATTGGCGCATCGCTGTACCCGGCCAACGCCGCCTGGACGACCGGCACATCAAGCTGTACAGAGCCAATCTGGAGCATATACACACTACTACACGATCGGCGCTTGTGCCGCACTGGTGAGGTCCGCATGACCGCTACGATTCGTTCGCCCAATCGGGTTCACCTGATCGCCCACGCGGGCCCGCCGCGAGCGGACATCGCCCGCTTCGGCTTTGCCGACGCGGGCCAGTACATCGCGTTTATCCGGCGGCAGTTGCCGGCGCCGCTACGGCTCACATCCGCGCGGCGGTTCTTCGAGGTGGAGGAGGACGAGCCGTGTGGGGGGCGTTGCGACGATGCCGCGCGGGTGCGCGACCTGCAAGCCGCGCTCGACGACCCACAGACGCTGGCGATCGTGGCAGCCAAGGGCGGGGCGTACTTCTCGCGGATTCTGCCGCACCTGAACTTCTCTATGCTGGCTAAACGCCGCACCCCGCTGTGGGCACTCGGCTTCAGCGAGATGACCACGCTGGTCAATGTGGTGGCCAGCTATCGCGGTGGGCGGGGGTTGTACTGGCTCTGCCCCAACTACCTGGCGTGGAAGATCCGACCGGCCCGGCGCGCACGCGAAGCCTTTGGCCAGTTCTGGCGTGTTCTACCGGCACTGCTTAACGCGCCGCCGAGAGCAGAACCGCGCCCGTCAGAAAGCGGTTTGAAGACCGACAGAAAGACCGCTCGCTTACGGTCGCGGCTCGGATCGCGGTCGCGGTTCGGATCGGGAGAGCGTGCCGAACCCGGGCACATCCAATTGGGACCGATCCATGGCGAACTGGTGCTCGGCAAGGCGGAGAGTGGAAGGGTGCGCGTGGTCGGCGGCTGTCTGAGCGTGCTGGCGGCGGCGCTGACCGGGCCGCCCATGCGACGCGTCAGACCCGACGGCCGCTGGCTGCTGATCGAGGACATCAACGAGATGCCCTACCGGATCGACCGATACCTGGCGGCGTTGAAGATCGCCGGGTGGTTCGACCGCATCACCGGCGTGCTGGTGGGCGATTTCCACACGAACCGCGAAGATCAAGTCCCGTCGGTCATCGAGATTCTGAAGCTGCACCTGCCGCGCGAGCACAGGCTCCCGGTAGTAGCGACGCGCTCGGTCGGCCACGTCTGGCCGATGCTGCCGGTGCCGATCAACACGCCGCTAAGCATGTCCGTACGCCGGCGAGCGGTGACGATCGCCAGCTAGCGGCCCGCACAGATGCGGGTACACGTTGGCGCCGTTCAGGTAAGTGCGCAGACCCTTCCCGCCGGCGTCGCCATCAGCGGCCGCAATCGCTTCCTATTGCCGTTCCTGATCGACTCGCCCAGCCGCACGCTGCGCGCTATGGAGCGCGTCTACCGCGGGCGGAACATTACGGACAGCGCCGGGCGGACTGCGATCAGCGCGTGACCTCACCGACGGACACGGGTTCAGTGCCACCGACGGGCGGCTCAGGCAGGGCACTTGGCTCTTTGCCGTCGCCATCCGGACCAGGGGCGCCGGCCGTACCGCAGCCCCAGTCGGCCAGCAGGATGCCCAAGTCACCATGGCCAACGTGGCCATCTCCGTCCAGGTCTGCATCTGGATTCCAGTCGGGGTCGCCCGGATGCGTGCACCAGGCTGCGAGCAATTCGCCCAGGTCGGAGTGGTCCGTGTCACCGTCACCGTCAACGTCGCCGGGGCATCCCTGCTCGCCCATGATCCTCACATCATCCAAGTAGGTGCGATCCTCCGCGGGCCCGCCGCCCGAATACCCCCACACACCAAAGGCGACGAGGTTCTTTGCGGGATCCAGATGGCCGGTCATGTCGGCGAACGTCCACTCCGGCAGGCCACCGGGCGTGAAGGTAGTGCCAACTTGCTCAAAACTGCCGTCCTGGTACTTGAACCACCCCGCAAAACCCGTCGTACCCGCATCGTTTCCGCCGGGCTGCATGACCCAGAACGAGACCTCGCTGATATCAGCGGTGGGGATGGGAGCGAAGTCCTGGCGGATTCTCTGACTGCCCACGTCAGTGGCAGAGTACGAGCCCGTGTGGGCCTCGGCGTTCGTAACGTTCCAGGGCTCCGGTCCGCTGCCGGCGTCCTGGTACCACGGGGCCATAACTCCTGTCTCGAAGCCGGGGTTCACCAAGCTGTTCTGACCCAACACGGGTGTGAGCCCCAGCAGCAGGAGGGCCGCCCCAACCACCAGAGCCGTTCGTCTGTACCTCATCATTTCATCTTCCTCCTCAAGAGAACCAGATGGGCAAGACCCGGTTTGCCGAAACCGAGCCTCAAACACAAGCGACCTCTGTCGCCCCGTTTCGCAGTTGCCCAGTTTACCATCTTGTCTAAGGCGATCAACGTCAGAACGACGATTCACGCTTGGGTGGGCCGCCCTTTCAAGCAGCTGCCGTCGGCCCAGGAGGGCTGCCCCACCCTCGGCGGGTGGCACGGTCTGACGCAGTCGGGCCGTGGGGCACGTTCTACGACCACGGCCTTGCCTTGCTGCGCTGCGCAAGACCGTGCCACCCACCATGTCGTACGTCAATCGCGCGCGAGCGGGGTGGGCAGGATCGGGGGCTTGTCGAAGTCGCGGTCGATCTTGGCCAGGTCGAGCTCCTCGAAAAGCATCGCCGGAGCCACCACCGTCGCCCCCTCGGTCCGTCCGCCGCTGTTGAGCACGTAGGGAGTGTCGCCGACGGCGAGCATGCGTTTGAAAGCTTTCAGATCGATGTTGGCGATCTGGGCTCCGCGGACTAGCTCTTCGCGGCCGTCGGGATAGACCTGGTACATGACCAGCGGGTTTGAGCCGTAGCCGCTGAGCGCGGCGATGCGGATGCCGTACTCCAAGCCCTCGTCCTGGCAGGCGTCGAAGAGTTCTTCCTTGAGTTCCTCGGCGTTGCTGGCCGGGTCGGCGGTGACGATCAGGCAGCCGATCGAGGCGCTGGGGCCGTACAACCCGCGGCCGTGGCCGGTGGACTGGTTGAACTCCTTGGAGGGGTTGCGCGACATGAGCTGGGTGTTGAGCCGGCCACCTTCGACCAGAACCACCGCGCGGGCCTTGACGCCCTGGTCGTCGTAGACGTAGTGCCCGATGACCGGCTTGCCGGCAATGGTCTCTTGCGTCGGGTCATCGACGACGCGCAGGTAACGCGGCAGGATGCGTCGGTCGAGCTTGTTGGCGAAATCGTCGGCGTTGCGGCCGCTGCCGACGGTCGGCTGGCCCCCGGTAAAGCGGCCGGAGAAGCGGGCGGAAAAGATGGCGACGGCAGCCTCGGGCTCGAAGAGCACCGGCCCGGTGTACGGTTCCTCCATCATGGGCGCGTTCTTGACCGTGATGAGCCGCGTGACCATTTTGCGGCAGCGTTGCGCCAGCTCGTCGAGCGGCGGGAGGTCCTCCCACTTCCGGCCGTGGACCGTGAACGAATCGGACAGCTCCATCCCGTCGTCGGCCTGGACGGTGGCGTTGACCGAGACGGAAAAGTACATGACCGAGGTGCGTATGCGGGTGCCCTCGGTGTTGACCAGGTACTTGTTGCCGCCGCCGCCGCTCGCGTAGGCCGCCGACTCCTTGACATCGGGGTACTCGCGAAGGATCTCAGACAGGGCCAGGGCCGTTCGCTCCAGACCCTCCACATCCACGGCCGGATCGAGCCGCTGTTCAAGGCAGACGGCGGGGGACTCGCGCGAGAAGTCGTCCGGCTTGTCCTTGATCAGCTTGCTCTCCATGAAGGCCTTCTTCTGCACGAGGGCTTCGACCACGCTCTTGTAATCGCGGTCGGTGGCCCACCAGATGGCCTGACGGATGGCGTTGTAGTCATCCTCGATGGGGATGGCCGCCCCCCGGCCGTATCCGCCGTAGAACGATCCCCAATACCCCCCGTAGCCGCCGCCGAAATTCGTGTTATCCAGCTTGTACGACCCGACGCGCACGTCGGCCCGCAGCGAGCGAGAGCGGGCTTCGTGCCGGCCGGTTACGGCCCCCAGCTCGGCGGAAACGTAAGCGCCGCTCACGTCCGCTAGCGCGTATTCGATGAAGTATGGGCGCTCGAGGTCCTCGAGCTCGAGATTCGCCTGGTTGCGGGCCAGCTCGTCCACCATGGCGCGCAGCACGACGTCGCGCTCCAGCTCCTGTTCGAGGTCCTCGGCCAGCGTGGCTGCGGCCGGCAACAGCAAGCCTGTCAGCAGTATGGCAATGATCGGTTTCATGGCGTCATTCCCTCAACGTGGTGGAGGTTTCCTGTTCGGCCGGCGTGGGCATTGCGTGCCGGCCGGCTGTCACTTCTTCTCCGCGGCGATCGGCGCGTCCAGAATCGGGGGCCGGTCCTGGGCCTTCTGCTTCTTCTCGATCTCGATCTGCTCGACCAGGATGCTCGGGGAAATGGCCGAAACCGGCAGCGAGCCCGACTCCGCCCCGCAGGAACCGTTAAAAACACCCGGGTCGTCCCCGGTGCACATGATCTTCGAGAAACAGGTCAACGGCGTGCCGACAATATCGACCCCGCGGACCAGCTCGTCCGGACGCCCGTCGGCGTAGACGCGATAGACCAGGATCGGCAGAACCTTAAAGGCCTGCGGACCCCACGTGCGCGTGGTCGTGAACCCGCCGGAGATGTCTCTGAAGATCAGCCCGAACTCCTTGTCCTGCTTGTGGCACTCCTCAACCAGCATGGCCCGCAACCGCTCGAACGGAACCTGCTTGGTGGATTCGACCACCAGGTTGCCCTGGCGGGCGACGACTTGGCTGCCAGGTTGCCGCCGACCATGGCCGTTGGACTTGGTGATCCCGCGTGTCGGCGAGCGGGACATCAGGAAGGTCTTCAAGACCCCGTTCTCAACCAGGTGTGCCGGCTGCCCGGGAACGCACTCCTCGTCGAACTCGTAGAACCCGTTCAGGTCTTGACCGTTGAACTGGCGGCGCGACGGGTCGTCAGTGACGCTCAAAAACGTCGGCAGCACCTCCTGGCCCAGCTTCTTGGCGAAGGTCTGGCCCTCTTCG
>JAUWXH010000238.1 GCA_030616465.1 Planctomycetota bacterium
AGCGACCAGGGCTTCACCCGCTGCGACCAGGTTGAAGTGGGCGGCGATTTCTCCCGCCGCGGCGGCATCGTTGATGTCTACGGCAACGCCCACACCGATCCTGTGCGAGTCGAGTTCTTCGGCGACCGGGTGGAGTCCATCCGCCTGTTCGACGCCGGCACGCAACGCTCGTCACACGCGCTGCAGTCGGTGCGGATTCCGGCTCTTTCGATGGTGACCGGCACAGATGACCCGGCGAAGAGCCGCGGGCTTCAGCCCGCGCGGCTGGGCCAAACCGAGGACCCGCCGGCCGACCGAACCACAAGCTTCCTCGCCTTGTTGGCGGCCGACACAATCATCGCCCTGCACGAGCCGGCCGAAATCCAGGAGCTGGGCCGAACGTTCTGGCAGCGGCTGGGCGAACCGGTGGGGATGATCTCCGTTGAGGGGCTCTTGCGGCGAGCGAATGACTTCGCGCAGTTGTACCTGCAGCGCTTCGCCGCCGGCGCCGCGCGGAGCGTAAATCTGGACGTGGGCAGTCTGCCGCAATTCGAGCCGAATTCCGCCGAGGCGCTCACCGCCCTGTGCGAGCTGGCCGCACAGGACGACGTGATCGTGTTGTGCGACAACCGCCCGGAAGAACAGCGCTTCCAGGAACTCCTGCGCCAGTTGCCGGAGCGGCCCGAACGCATTCGTACCACAGTCGGCGTGATTCATCGTGGGTTCCGCTGGAGCTGTCCGCGGCCGGAAGCCGGTGCGACCGCCTACGTGCCGCACCACGAGCTTTTCCACCGTTACCGGCAACGGCGCACGCTCCGTCGCGTCCAGCCCGCCCGCCCGATCGACAGTTTCTTCGACCTGGAGACGGGCGACCACGTCGTGCACGTGTTGTACGGCATCGGCCGTTTCCTCGGGCTCAAGACGCTCGAGCGTGCGGGTCGGCGTGAGGAATACCTGGCGATCCAGTTCGCCGACCGCGCCGTCGTCCACGTGCCCACCAGCCAGATCCACGTCGTGCAGAAGTACGTGGGCGGCTTCCGCGGCAAGCCGGCACTCAGCAAGCTGGGCGGGACGGCCTGGAAGCGGGCCAAGCAACGCGTCACCGACGCGGTTACCGATCTGGCCGCCGAGCTCCTGGCAATCCAAGCCGAACGCCAGACGCGCGCGGGCATCGGGTACCCGCATGACACCACCTGGCAGCGGGAGTTCGAGGGCTCCTTCATCTATACCGAGACTGAAGACCAGCTCAGCACGCTCGAACGGATCAAAACCGACATGCACCGGCCACGTCCCATGGACCGGCTGCTCTGTGGCGACGTCGGCTACGGCAAGACAGAACTGGCGATTCGGGCGGCGTTCAAGATCGTCGAGTATGGCAAGCAGGTCGCCGTGCTAGTGCCCACCACCGTCCTCGCCGAGCAACACTACCAGACCTTCTCCGAGCGGATGGCGGACTACCCGTTCCTGATCGAGGTGCTCTCGCGCTTCCGGACCAAGGCCGAACAGGCCCGCATCGTCGAACGAGCGCGCAAGGGGCAACTGGACATTCTGATCGGCACGCACCGGCTGCTGTCGCCCGACGTGCGCTTTGCCGACCTGGGGCTGGTCGTCATCGACGAGGAGCAGCGTTTCGGCGTGGAGGCCAAGGAGCGGCTCAAGCGCCTGCGGGCCACCGTGGACGTGCTGACGCTCAGCGCCACGCCGATCCCGCGGACGCTGCACATGGCGATGCTGGGCATCCGCGACATTTCGTCGTTGGCCACGCCGCCGCTGGATCGCCGCGCGATCGTCACACACATCCGCCTGTGGGACGATCAGCTGATCGGCGACGCGATTCTGCGGGAGATGACCCGCGGCGGGCAGGTGTACTTCGTTCACAACTTCGTGCGTGACATTCAACAGGTCGCCAATCGGCTGCGTGGCATTGTGCCCGAGGCGCGCATCGTGGTCGGCCACGGGCAGATGAAGGGGGCCGAGCTTGAGAAAGCGATGCTGCGCTTCGTGCGCCAAGAGGCCGACGTGCTGGTCTCCACCAACATCATCGAGACCGGGCTGGACATCCCCTCGGTCAACACGATCTTCATCAACCGGGCCGAGCGCTTCGGGCTGGCCGACCTGCACCAGCTTCGCGGCCGGGTCGGGCGCTCGAAACATCGCGCTTACGCGTACTTGCTGCTTTCGCCCAAGCACCCGGTCAAGGAGAACGCCGCCCGCCGCCTCAAAGCCATCGAGCACTACAGCGAGCTCGGGGCGGGCTTTCAGATCGCCATGCGCGACCTGGAGATTCGCGGGGCCGGCAACATCCTTGGCCCGGAGCAATCCGGCCACATCGACGCGGTCGGCTACGAAATGTATTGCCAGTTGCTCGAACAGGCCGGCCGCCGGCTGCGCAACGAGCCCGCCGAGCTCTGGCGGCCGCTCAACCTCGAGCTGGGCATCTCCGCCTCCATCCCACGCAGCTACATCCGCTCCGAGCGGCTGCGCATGGAGGTGTACAAGCGGCTGACGAGTTGCCGCACGCCCGCGGACATCGGCGTGCTCAATGATGATCTCCGTGACGCGTTCGGCCCGCTGCCGGACGACGTGCAGACCCTGCTGACGCTGGCGGAGATTCGTGTGTTGGCCGCCCCGTGGGGCATCCGCTCGATCGTGCTCGACCCGCCGGACCTGATCTTCGCGATCGACGAATTGCAGAAGGTCGAGCCGCTGTTCGCGACCGGCCCCGGCTCCCCACGCATCCCCGACCCGCAGACCATCCACTGGCGCCTACCGAAGCGCTACCTGACGCCGCAGGAACTGCTGTCGCTCCTGCCGCGCCAATTGGCGCCGCACGCCGAGGCGAGCCGCGCCCGTGAGGAAGCGGTCCGCTCATGAGACGAAGCAGGTGGGTCCCGCTCTGAGACCCGACGACTGGCTCTGGTGGTCTACCGAAGTGTCGTGCCTGAGGACCCGCCCGCCCGGTCAGCGCGCCTGACGATGCGATTCCTCGCGCCCGGCCCGCCACCCGCAGGTGCAAGAATCACTCGATGCGGATGATTCGCCGGCCGAAGTGGGTTCCGCCGAACATATCGGTCGTGCGAACCTCGATCAGGTAGGTGCCGGGCCGGGGATTCGCCGGCAACACGCCCCGCCAGATGTGCGGGGACTTCCCGATCCGGGGCAGCTTACGGCCGCGCGGCGGGCGCTCGCCCTCTTCCGCCTGCTTGATCGCCGCGAAATACGGATCCTCGCGCGCGACGCGCTCTAGCTCGACCCAATCACCGTTGCCGAAGCGCATCTCCACCGTCGAGCGCTCCGAGCCGGCGAAGACGTTGACGAGCACCTCGGTTTGCGCGGCTTTGTCGGCCGCGACCGATTCGGGGGCATAGATGCTCATTTGATAGTTGGCGGGGCGGCGGGCGGCTCGGAACTCGGCCGAGTACTGGTGGCCACTGAAGGCAACAATGGTCCAGCCGTTCGGGGCGCCGTCGGCCATCGTCGCATGTGGCAAGCCGCTCTCGTCCGGAGCCCCGCGCCACCAGCAGCCACAGGCGGCGGCCACGTTCATGTGGTGGTGCGGCGCGTTGCCCGGCCAGTCGTGCTTCGGCCCCACGAACACGTGCTGATTGATGTGCGTGTGAGCCGAGAGCGACAGCGTGTGCGGGTGTTGTGCGAGCAAGCCGAACAACTCTTTGCGCTCGCGGATCTGTGTGATCGGAATGTGCATGGTCAGAACGACGAGCTGCTCCTTCGGCAGCAGGGCCAGGTCGTTCCGCACGAAGGCCAGTTGTTGCTCGCCGAGCCCGGCGGTGTAGTGGCCCTTCTCCGTCTTGGTCGCCCCGTGCCAGATCACGTCGTCGAGCACGATGAAGTGCACCGCGCCGTAGTCGAACGAGTAGTAGGACGGACCGTAGACACGCTCGAAGCTCTCGTCGGCATGGCGGTCGTCGGGCGAGTCGTAATTCTCGTCGTGGTTGCCGAGGACGTTGTACCAGGGCAGGCCGATGTGCGCGACGGTGCGGCTCAGCGGCTCGAACAGGTTGGGGCGGTTGTTCACCAGGTCGCCGAGCGTGAAGCCGAAGGCGGCCTCGGTCCCGATCACCTCTTCGACCACGTCGTGGGCCAGGTAGTTGATGTCCTCAATCGAATCCGGCTGGGTGTCGCCGAAGACGATGACCCGGAAGCGGTCCGGCTCCTTGTGGGGGTACAGCGGGAAATCGATGGATTTCGGCAGCGGGCCGGTAGGGGCGACGCCGGGGTATCTCAGCTTGGGTGAGCCGTTGGGCTTGTGGATGTAATAGAAGCGCGGCAGGTTCAGCTCGCTGAGCGGGGTCATCCAGCCGCGGGGCTTGATGACGAACAGGATGGTGTCGTCGTCCACGGGCAGTCGGTACCCGCCGTTTTGGTTGGTCAGGACGATCTCGCGGCCGTTGGAGACGCGGATGTTTTCCAGGCCGTCTTCGCCGGGGTCACGCACGCCGTTGCGGTTGCTGTCGTGGAAGACGACGCCGCTGGCGGTGGCCGGTTGGCCTTGGTCGGCCAGTCCGGTCCAGCAGGTCACTGACAGAATGCAGGCAATCGCGCAGATTCGTTGCATGGTTACTCCTCGTCTTGGGCGGGAATGCACGCCGAGCGCGACTGTAAGGAGCGGGGCCGATTGGTTCAAGCCCG
>JAUWXH010000028.1 GCA_030616465.1 Planctomycetota bacterium
CTGGAGGTGAGGGACTCGCCGCGGCCCTATCATCATCGACAACGCGGAGGTGTTTTGTGTGCCGAGGATCCCTGATGGTTGTGTGCGCCGGGGCGGCGGGCAGTCTGATCTTGGGTGTCTTCGGATGCCAAGGTCCACCACGGGACACTTCCCAGATGTTAAGGCATCGATTGAGGCCGGACACACGGGTCGTGAGCCGTGTCGTGTACTACCCTGAGCGCCCGGCCCAGGCACTTACATTTCAAGCCAAGCGCGAGCTCGAGGCCAACACGGTGGGCGGATGTGATCGCGCGATTGCTCTCGTATGCGATGTGTTGTGCACGCGCGAACCCTACTCCATCGCTTCAGCCATGGATTCCGTTACGTGCTGGGCATTGAGGTGGGAGAAACAGGAACACATGCGCCGGCTGATTGAGAGGACGTTTGAGACCGAGGATCCCTTCATACGTTGGACGGGCATACGATCAGCCTATTACTTAGGCCACGACGAACTGGCTGCCCAACAGCTCGAGAGAGACTATCCGTCGCTTCTGATTCGACCGGATCCCGTACCGTGGTGGGCATTGCCATTCTGGAGGCCGGAAGCACGACGTGCAGCGCGGTACGCACCAGCTCACTACTTGGCGGGCGTTCGAGAAAACATGATTAGATTGGTGGGAGAATACGGAATCCAGGACGCGATCGCTGTGCTAAGGGCAATCGAGACAGACAGCGCGGAATGGGACGAGGGCTCAAAGCGCGCGGCGCGAGCGGTGGCGAAGACTCTCGAATCAGCGGGTGTCCCAGACGCATCGGCGATGAACGGGGGCGTGAGTAGACATTCGAACGACCCATGAGGTTCCACCACGGGTTGGTTTGGTGGTCGCTTGCGTATCATTCGCTGCACGCGCTTGGCCCAGGCAAGCGGGGAAGAGATTGGGGGTCGGGGTTTGATCGATTTCGGGCGTTGGCCGGGGCTGTTGAGCAAAACCTTCGTGGTCTGTGGCGTCGCCGGGCCGTTCCCCTTGACACGCTGGGTGCCGCTGGCAGCTCGCCTGCCGGTGCTGTTGGACGCGCCGCGGCCCAATCGGAAAGCACGGGCGGACAAGCCGCCCGTGGCACGCGCGCGCGTCGACCACCCGCCGCCGAACCCGGTCCCGCGTGGGCAGCGCCGGACGGCGGTTAGCCGCTGCGCAGCGCGTCCACGACGCGGGCGGTAATCGTCTTCACCAGCGCCTCGAAATCGTCCGCGCTATGCCGCCCTTTCTCCGCGGATGTGTCGCCGGCACGATCAGAGGGTGATGCGGCGGCGTCGCCGGCACCGTCAGGTTCCACCTCACCCGTGACGCCGCGCCCATATTCCGTATTTACACAGAGTTCGCCCCCGTGCACGCGCCGCGGGTCGGTGCCGGCGCCGAACTGCTCCCTCAGGTCCAACAGTTCGTGTACTTTCGCTCCGGGCAGGCGCTCTATGTGCCCGAGCTGTTTGGCCAACATCAGCATGCGGCAGTACGAATCGAGAATCTCGGTATACCAATACGCCCGCTCGACCGTCCGTCCCCAACTCACCGTCCCGTGGTTGCTCAACACCACCGTATTCGCCTTGCTGACGAACGGACGCACGGTCTCCGCGAAACGCTGCCCGCCCGGCGTCGCGTAGTCGGCCCGCGGTACCACACCCAGGAAGACCTCCACCTCCGGCAGAATGCAGGTTGGGATGTCCACGCGCGCAACGCCGAACGCGGTCGCGTGCGGCGGGTGGCAATGCACGACCGCTTTTGCCGAGGGGGCTGCCCGGTAGATTTCCAAGTGCATGAGGACCTCGCTCGTCCGCTTGCGCTTGCCGGCGAGCTGGTTCCCGTCCATATCGACCTCGCAGAGATCGTCTACCTTCATGAACCCCTTGCAGATTTGCGTCGGCGTGCAGAGGACTGCGTTGCCCGAAAGGCGGTAGGAGATGTTGCCGGCGTTGCCGGCCGCAAACCCCTGGGCATAGAGGCGCCGGCCAATCTCGCAGATCTCTTTCTTGATTTCCCATTCATTAGCCATCGCTAAAACCCTCACATGCCGAGCGTGTCAGCCGGCGATATCCGTTTTCACGCCCATTCTGGTCAGTTCCTCGATCACGGCGGCGTCCGTGCCCGCATCCGTGATCACAAGATCCACGTCAGCCGGACTCGCGTAGAACACAAGCGACCTCACGCCGAACTTGCCGTGATCGGCGAGCAGGTACGTTCTTTCCGCCGCGTCGATCATGCGGCGTTTCACGCGGGCCTGCTCATCCGTTGCTTCGCTCAGCCCGCGCGCAAGGTCAACCCCCTTGGCGGATAAAAACAGCTTGTTGACGTTGAAGCGTTCGAGGGCGTGCTCCGCGAGTGTGCCGGTGAAGGATCGCGACGGCGCGTCCAACATCCCGCCGGTAGCCACGACCCGAATGTGTGCACTATCGACCAGAGAGGCGGCTACCGGCAGTGAGTTCGTGATGACCGTCAGCGGCATATCCGGAATGATCCGCGCCAGCTCGTGCACGGTGGAGCTGGCGTCTACCGCGATAACGTCGCCTTCGCTAACGTGCCGCAGCGCTCGGGCCGCAATCGCTTTTTTCGCCTCCAGATTCGTGACCTTGCGAAGGTCGAACGGCAGCTCCCGGCGGTTGTTCTGCACCGGCACGGCCCCGCCGTGAGTGCGGACGAGCCGGCCTTCGCCTTCCAGCTTGTCCAGGTCGCGTCGAATCGTCTCCTGGGCGACCCCGAACGCTTTGGCCAGCGTGGCCACTCGGACGCCCCCACCCCTGCCGACCTGGCTCAGGATCTCCCGGTGCCGTTGTACCGCCAGCATGTTCTCTCTCGGTCGCCCCAGCCGTCAATCTTTGGTTTTCTGTGATTGTGGGGCTTGACGTCGCCCGATCATGCCTGCAAATGTGGCTTCCGTCAAGGCCTCCGGGCCGTGAACGCCAAAAAGGGGTGAGCCTCAGAAAAGTGGGTGACGTCCATATGTCATTCCGACCGCATCCGCCGATGGCGGACACGCGGAGGAATCTCGCTCAATCGCGCGACCGAGGCCAGATTCCTCGGCGCGAAGTTAACCCTGAGCAACGTCGAAGGGCTTCTCGGAATGACACGCTACCCACGCAAGTGATGCTCACCCGCCAAGAGGGCGTAGCCGACCGTAGCCTGGGCGGAGGGGTGATGCCCCACGGGAGCGTCGGGCACAGGTGATGTGAGGGCTACCGCGGGAGTTCGCACGGGATGACCATAGCCCAAGCTCCGCCAAAGGGGCACATCGACTCCGACGAGGGGAATGCGCGCGATCTGCCCGGGGCGACATGCAAGCTGTGGAACACGCCAGGAGCGACGCGGCTACAAGCCCACCGGCCGCTTGCGCGCGGTCCGTCGGCGTCGCGCTAGTCCCACTGCACGTTGAGGGAATTCACCGAGGCGCGGGCCACGGCCAAGCGCAGCGCGGCCACGCTATGTCCGGGTGATTGGACATGCCCGCGCCGGCGGCCGGCGGCCACCGACTTAGGCATCGTACCCAGCCCGGATGGTCCTGCCGCCCTACCAGCACCGCCGTGTTTCGCCAATAATGCGGCCTGGAAAGTGACTGCGGACGAGTTACCCCGCCATCAGGAGACTGAAATGAACCCGTTCAAACACGTAGTCGTCATCGGAACAATCGCCATTCTGGCCGTCGGCGGGGCGACCGCTTATGGGCAGGCAGAGCTGCCCATCGATCAGCCGCTGGTCTACCCCAAAACCAAGACCATCGATGTCGTGGAGGACTACCATGGCACGAAGGTCACCGATCCATACCGCTGGATGGAGGACCTCGACTCCCCGGGAGTCAAGGATTGGATCGAGGCGCAGAACAAGGTCACCTTCGGGTATCTGGAAACCATCCCCCAGCGGAAGAAGATCAACGAGCGGCTGACCACGCTGTGGGACTACGAGAAGTACGGCATGCCGCGCAAACGCGGCGATCGCTACTTCTTCAGCAAGAACGACGGGCTGCAAAACCAATACGTGCTCTACGTCACCGAATCGCTCGACGGGCAGCCACGTGTCTTGATCGATCCGAACAAGCTATCCGAAGACGGCACGATCGCACTGGCCGGCACGGCGATCACCGATGACGGCAAGCTGATGGCCTACGGGTTGGCAGAAGCCGGTTCGGACTGGGTCGAGTACCACGTCCGCGACGTCGATGCCGGGAAAGACCTGTCGGACCATCTTAAGTGGATCAAGTTCTCCGGGGCGTCGTGGACGAAGGATGACCAGGGCTTCTACTACACGCGCTACGACCAGCCGGAGGGCGACGTACTGCAAGAGACGAACCGCTTTCCGAAGCTGTGCTACCACCGGCTGGGCACGCCGCAAGCGGAGGACAAAGTGGTCTTTCACGCTCCGGATCAGCCGGAGTGGCTGTTCGGCGGCGAGGTGACCGACGATGGCCGCTACCTGATCATTTCGATCGGCAAAGGCACCGAGCGGAAGAACCGCGTCTATTACATTGACCTCCAAGCCAGCGACGAGAAAGTCGTGAAGCTGGTCGACGTCTTTGACGCGCAATACGGCTTTATCGACAACGACGGGCCGGTGTTCTGGTTCTTCACCGACCTCGACGCGCCGCGCGGGCGCGTGATCGCCATCGACACGCGCAAGCCACAGCGGGAGAACTGGAAGGAAATCATTCCGCAGGCCAAACAGACCCTGCGGGGCGTCGGCGCGGTGAACGACATGTTCATCGCCAACTACCTCAAGGACGCCCACACGCAGATCAAGATCTTCGATCTGGAGGGCAAGTTCGTGCGTGACGTCGAGCTGCCCGGCGTCGGCAGTGCCGGCGGGTTCGGCGACAGGCGCGACGAAACCGAAACCTTCTACATCTTCACCGGCTTCTCTTATCCGACCCCCATCTACCGTTACGACATGCCGACTGGTGAAAGCACCGTCTTCAAGCGGCCGAAGGTAGACTTCAACCCCGCCGAGTTCGTCACCAAACAGGTGTTCTACCGCAGCAAAGACGGCACGCGCGTGCCGATGTTCATCACGCACAAGAAGGGCCTCGAGCTCGACGGGAACAACCCCGTCTACCTATACAGCTACGGCGGGTTCAACGCTTCACTTACGCCGTATTTCTCGATCAGCAACCTGATCTGGATGGAGATGGGCGGAGTTTATGCCATGCCGAACATCCGCGGCGGCGGCGAGTACGGCAAAGAGTGGCACGAGGCCGGCCGGCTCACCAACAAGCAGAACTGCTTCGACGACTTCATCGCCGCGGCTGAATGGCTCATCGCCAACAAGTACACCCGGCCGGAGAAGCTCGCGATCGGCGGAGGCAGCAACGGCGGGCTGCTGGTCGGCGCCTGCATGACGCAGCGCCCGGACCTGTTCGGGGCCTGCCTACCGGCGGTGGGCGTGCTGGACATGCTCCGCTTCCACAAGTACACGATCGGCTGGGCCTGGACGTCCGACTACGGCAGTGCGGACGATCCCGAGATGTTCAAGGTGCTGTACGCCTACAGCCCGCTGCACAACCTCAAGCCGCGCACGGAGTATCCGGCGACACTCATCACCACTGCCGACCACGACGACCGCGTTGTACCGTGCCATAGCTTCAAGTTCGCGGCGGCGTTGCAGGCGGCCCACGCCGGCGACAACCCGGTGCTGATCCGTATCGAAACCCGGGCCGGGCACGGAGCCGGCAAGCCGACCAGCAAGATCATCGACGAAATCGCCGACAAATGGGCCTTCCTCGTGCGGACGCTGAACGTGGATACGTCCGGGGTATACTGATCGCGGTTCTACCTTTGAGAAGCGCTGAGGGATGGCTGGATGGAATCCGCAGATCAGAACCAGGCGACCAACGGCTCGCCGGAGCTCTGGTACGCCGGAGCAGTGATTGCGGAACCACGACCCAGCAAGACGCTTGCCAACGTAGCCCTTGGGCTCGGGCTCTGGGCCGCTGTCGGGCCGCTGCTGTTCGTGATTGAGTGGAACTCCTCACTCCATCTTGGGTTACCGTGCGCGATCGCCGGCGCAGGCTTCTACGTGGCGCCGTTCGGCATCATCGTGAGTGCTGTTGCACTGGTGCTGAGATCAAGAAGACCGCAGCGCGTTGGCGGTGGCCGGCGCGCCCTGGCCGGTCTGCTGATGTCGCTGATGGGCGTCGGCTGGTTCGGCCTCATCTGCTGGTCGCGTGCGGCGGTCTACGGACCGTGGGGCGCCCTCAGACAAATGGACGCACGTTCACGCCTGGAGGAGCTGGGGGGCACACTCGCCACATACGCCGGTGAGCACGGAGGGGGCTTCCCGCCGGAACTACAAGTTCTGGTCGACGTCCAACTCGCCGAACCGTATATGCTACGGCTCGCGTGTGTGGACACACCCAACGCCCTATTCGACTTCCATTATGTCAGTGGGTTGGATCAGTCATGTCCGACGGAGTGGATCGTGGTGTTCGCCGATTCGGATCTCTTCAACAACGAGGGCGGCGGGCTTCTCCATGTTGACGGCAGCGTACAGTTGCTCGATGAGCCGGAGTTCTCTGAGAGAATGGAGCGCTTAGTCAACGGATTCGAAGCCGAGCGCGGCCGTCCGCCGGAGATAATCGAGCCGCACTGATCGGCGGCGCAGGGGCCAATCCACGCTTGACGACGAGACCGCCGGCTCGCCTTCCAGCGAGAAAACGCCAGCTACGCCCCGCCAGGAGACAAACTAGGACATTCCGTCCTTCGTGACCATCCGGACACCGCGGGCCGTCTGAATCTGCGACTGAGCTCAGCGGACCGAGCCCGGATGGTGATCGTCGCGCTCGCGCTCGTTGACCAAGCTGATGAGCGTCTGGCCGGGCGCCGGCTCGATCGGCTGGTCGGCCGTGACGACGTTCAAAGCGCCTTTCTCAGTGATGACGAACAGGGGAATCGCCCCTTCGCCGTACATGGCGCGAAACGCCTGGTAGTCGAACGAATCGGTGAGCTTGGTGGCCTTGACGGTCGCGCCCGTGCCGAAGCGCTGCGCGAGCGTCGCGTAGGTAACCGCTTCCCCAAACAGCCGCCGCCCGTGTAGGTACTTGTGGCGCTCCTGCTTATGCGCCGGGTCTTTGCGCGGGGAAAGCTGAAAACACTGCGCCCGCCCGAACACCGGCCGGAAACGCTGCACCGCCAAGACGTTCACCCAGTCGTTGGGCGTGACCGCCAAGATGCGGCCGATGCCGCCCAGGTAGATTTCCTCGATGGCATACTCGGCCAGGATGCTGTCGGCGTAGGTTGGCAGGCCGGCCATGCGGGCGGCGGCGATGTTCTCCCGATTGCTATCCACCAAGCAAACCGCGTACCCCTTATCCTTCAGCGCCGCCGCGACCGATCGCGCCCAGGCATGCGCACCCACAAACAACACACCCTGCGGGTTCGGGTCGGCCACGCCCAACCGGCGCGCCACCCACCCGGAAGTCAGCCCGTAGATCGCGACCGTCCCGATGATGGCGATGAAGGTGATGGACACGAGCAGGTGGGCGTCCTGATGACCGAGCTTTTCCAGGCGTAAAGCGAAGACCGAGCTGACCGCCGCCGCTACGACCCCGCGCGGTGCCACCCAGGCCAGGAAAACGCGTTCCTTGAAGGTCAACCGCGACCGGAGGGTGCAAGCGGCGACCGCCAGCGGTCGGGCGACAAGGACCAGCACGGCGACGAAGATGACTTCGGCGACGCCCACACGGGCCAGGTCAGCGCGTGGCAGCCGGGCCGCCAGCAAGATGAACAAACTGGCGATAAGCAGTACGCGCAGGTTCTCCTTGAATTCGACGATGTGGCGCACATCGACAAACTTCTGGTTTGCCAGGGCGATCCCCATGACCGTCACCGCCAACAGGCCGGATTCCTGCTGAAAGTGGTTGGAAGCGGTGAACACGGCCAGCACCAGCATCAGCGAGGCGGCGTTCTGTAGGAAGTCCGGGATCGCGTGCCGGGCGAGCAGGAGTGTGAGCAGCGCGGCGGCCAGCAAGCCCAGCCCTCCGCCAATGACCACCGTCCGCAGTACGGCCAGCGCGATGGACGTCGGCTGCACGCTGCCGCTGAGGATGACCTCGAAGACCAGCACGGCGAGCAGGGCGCCGATGGGGTCGATCACGATGCCTTCCCACCTGAGGATGGGCCCGGCGGTGCCGACGGGGCGAATGTGCCGAAGCAGCGGTCCGATCACGGTCGGTCCGGTCACGACCAGGATCGCCCCGAGCAGGATCGCCAGCTCGACCGGCAGGTCGAAGATCCAGTACGCGGCCAGCGCACCGACGCTCCACGTAATCAGGACTCCGAGCGAGACGAGGTTTCGCACGATGCCGCCGACGGCCGGCAGGTCGGCGACGCGCAGGCTCAGCCCGCCTTCGAAGAGGATCAGCGCGACGCACATCGAGACGATCGGCAGCAGCAGGTCGCCGAACAGCTCCTTGGGATCGAGAAAGCCCGTGAACGGGCCCGCCACAAACCCCAGCAGCAGCAACAGCAGAATCGAGGGCAACCGCAGCCGCCAGGCGAGCCACTGCGCGGCCACACCGATGATGATGATCGCGGCGACTTGGACGACGATCGTCTCGGACACGCATCGCTCCCGGGCGTTGCCGCGGACCCCAGCGTAAGCGGCCGGCACCGCGCGACGGTCACCGCGTGCAATCCGGATCTACCTGCCGGGACTGTACGTCAGACGTGCTGTACTGGCTACCGGCCTCGCGACCATCCGGCGGGTGATTCCACAGGATCTGCGTACGCAGTGAATTCGCGCACAGAGCAATGCTCCGCGCGTCCATCAGGCCGGGCGCCGCGCCGGCGTGTCCAGTCCGGCACAGCACGCGCCTTGCGCGAAGGCTACGGCGCGCGGGGCGCTACTGCGGAGCGCTGCGGGCTGACCACTTGAGCACCGCGGCCCGCGAGGTCCGCCCGTCGATCCGCGCTTCCAGTGGGAGCTCGAGGCGCACGTGCCGGACGAACTCGGCCTCGCTTTCGACAGGCTGCTCGCCCAGCCAGTCCCAATCGACAAACCCATGATCAGGGCCCGGCCGAACGGTCAGGTACGCGACACCGAACGAAGTCAGGTTGTGGAAGAAATGGCTGCCTTGTGAAGGGTCAACACTGAAGTCTTCGAGGCTGGTCTCGACGATGATCCGGGCGGCGGAGATCTGTCCCCAGTTGACCGGGATCCCCAGCCAGGCGTCTGCCGATCCCCAGCGCCCGGGACCGATCAGCAGGTAGCCTCGATCGGCAGCCCGCAGCGTTTCGTTGAACGTCCCCACCTCACGCGCGATGGACCGTGTCTTGGCGGTGTTGAAGCGGTCCGGTTTGACGTAGACGATATCGCGGATCCCATCGACGAGCCCGTTGCCCATAGCCCGGGGGCTGTAGCACACCAAATACTCGGGCGGCAACCCATCGATCGCCACCGGCTCGGCATCCTGTCCAGCCCCATAGGGTCGAATCTGGAGGATGGCAAACTCGCGCGGGCCGGCGTTGAGGTTCGCCGCGAACTCGATCTCGACCGGGCCGCCCATCCCCTGCCGGCCCAGCTCGACCACGCGCCGAAGGATATCCGCGAGCGGGAAGAGATCCGATTTCAGGATGTGCGCGAACGTGACCACGCGCACGCCGGGCCGCTGAATCCCGTCGTAAAACGCCTTGTTCTCGATAGACCAGACCGAGCCGACCGGAGCCAGGGTCCCGTGGCTTTCCGCCGCGTCCAGGTCGAGCCGCACCACGATCCCCTCGTCCTCCGCGGAGGGGCCGATCTCGGAGTGGCCCAGATCGATGGCATAGAACCCGCGCTGCGACTGATTGATGAACTTCTCGCCCAACGCCAACTGCGGCAGCACCTGCGGGTTCGCCGGACAGAACCGCAGGGCCTCGCCGCCCTCCACCACCAGCTTGCCCAGGCCCAGCGCGACGCACGCCACCCCTTCCTCGGGTTTCATGTGCCCGAACGGGTAGAAATTGTAGGAGCGCACCACGCCGGCGCAGCTCGGATAGAAGTGGTGCTCATGCCGGCTGCCCACGAGCTGCTGCAGGATCACGCCCATCTTCTGC
>JAUWXH010000376.1 GCA_030616465.1 Planctomycetota bacterium
GTTAGCCTGGAGGACGTGCGTCGGGCGGCGGTGCCGGTGATGCGTCATCGCCTCGCCTGCAACTTCGCGGCCCAGGCCGAGGGCCTCGACTCGGTCAAGATTGTCCAGCGCCTGCTGGAGGCCGTTCCGGAGCCGGAGATCCCGAAGCACGAACCCACGCCGCCGCGCGAATCGCAGGGCGTCGAGTCGCTCGAGGGCTGACCCCAGGCAGTGTGGTGTTGTCAGCGAATCTTGATCCAGGTGGGAATCCACCAACGCTCGTCGAAGTCCGGCGTCTGCCAGCGGTGGGGCTGAGTCGTGGGTGTAGGCGAGTCGCGGCTGACCAGCTCCAGCACGCACGCCAGCGTCTGGCTCTCGAAATCACGGGGCGCGCGGTAGGCCGCGTCCGTGTCTCGGTGGTCGCCCCGCTTCTCGGCCGGGGACTCTTCCTCGCCGTCGTCCTCCAGGATCTGGGCCGAGGTGTGCAGCGTGGCGATCGGGCGGCGATGCTGCACGTCATAGAGCACGCCCAGCACCTGCGCCGAGTTGGGCCCGACACGGTTCGGCGCATAAACCAGCAGCAACGCGGCTTCCAGCCGCTCGGCAACCGCACACAGCGCATCGGCGCTCTGGCCGCCGCTGCGCGTATTGATCGGCGAGAGGAACACGAGCTCCCGAACAGCCGACACGCCGGCCAACCTCTCGGTCCAGTAGGCCTGCTCGATGGGTTTGAGGGCGGCCAGCTCGAGCGCGGCGTCGTTGTCGGCGGGGACGAACTTGGCGATGGCCAGGCCGCAGGCGAAGCGGCCGCGTGTCTGCTCGTCGGTCAACAGCAGGTAGGAGTTGTCGGGTGTTTGCAGCCCCGGCACCAGGTGATCCAGCTCGAGGCGCGGCTGGTAGGTCAGCCCGGACGGGCGCTGACAACCAAGCATGAATGCCGCGATCGCCAGAGGGCACGCATTTCGGACAACGGTACGCATGGACAGCCTCCGACCTGACAGTCCGCTGCTGGTTTTATCGGGATACAAGGGGGCTAACATGACAACTGCTTGCAGGTCCCTCTGCGGCTTCGGTGTCGGGGTCGCCGGAGAGCCCGCAGCGACATCCCAGCAAGCACCGCCTGATAAGATCTGGCGTCGTCGCGGGCCACTGCCTGTCCAGGCCCGCTAATTCACGCTGCCAACCCCGCCGGCCGATGCTTCCCACGACGGTTTCCGAAACGGGTTTGAAGGATGGTGATCGCTGTGGCGGCCGGCGCTGCAAAAGCTGCGGGGGTGGCGGAGAAACCGCACGATGCGGTGGAGGACACCTACGGCGCGGGAACTGCCCAAGTGCACGACCTGCCGCCGGCAGCACCCGCTGCGGACCGCGCCGTCGCCGTTTCCCATGGCGGTCGCATACCCGCCCGTACCGAATGTGCCGCCGACGCGCGTCGGCGACCCGGCCTGATACTGCAACGCGTACTGCTGCAGATGCCGCCGGCGAGTTGGGCGTACATTGACCTGGCCTTGGTCGCCGCGGCCACGTACATCACCTACCGCGTGCTGGTCTTCGGCAGTCCGGCCTACAAGTGGGTGGTCAATCCGTGGCTCAGCGGGGCGGTGTTTTGCGCGTGCATCATCGTGTCCGGAATGATCTTCGGCCTCTACGAGCGGGAGACCTTGCAGGCCAGAAGCCGCATCCTGGCTCGCTCGACCATGACCGCGGGATTGGGTCTGACGCTGGCCTTCGCCTGTCTCTCCCTGTTTTTCTATGCCGAAGTCAGCCGCTGGCTCGGGCTGTTCGCCGTTCTGATCTATCTTGGCGCGGCGATGTCGCTGCGCGTTTTCGCCCACAACGTGATCACGCAAGGCCGCGTCCACGTCCTGTGCGTCGGGTGTGGCGACTCGATCCGCAAAACCGTCTCGCTGCTGGGCAATGCGGGCCACCCGCACTTTCGAATCGTCGGCCACGTGTGTGTGGCCGGCCCCACAGGGCAACCCGGCTGCGCGGCCTCGCGCGACAGCCGATTCATACCTGACGGTGACAGCGGCGACGCGGCTCAATTCGAGCAGCCGTGCCCATGCCTTGGGAGCACGGACGAACTCGCTCACGTGCTTCAGCGCCACCCCGTTGACGAGGTGGTCGTCGATGCCGAACTCGTTTCCGAGCCCGCCGTCGAACGAGCGATCCTTGCCGCGTTGAAAGCCCGCTGCCGCGTCATTGATCAACCGACCTTCATCGAAAAGCTGCTCGGCGAAGTCCCCGCCGAGCACATTACCACCCAGTGGTTCCTGCTCGCCGACGTTCAGCACACTGCCGGCTACGAGGCCGTCAAGCGCACCGTGGACGTGGCGGCCTCGACGGTTGGCCTGGCCCTGACGCTCCCGCTGTGGCCGCTGATCGCCTTGGCCGTCCGGCTCGACAGCCGGGGGCCGGTAGTCTTCAAGCAAGAGCGCGTCGGCGTGCACGGGCGCCGATTTAAGATGTACAAGTTCCGCACCATGCGCGTCGACGCGGAAGCGGGCGGGGCCCGCTGGGCTGAACGGCGCGACGCCCGCGTCACCCGTGTGGGGCGATTCCTGCGCAAATCGCGCCTCGACGAGCTCCCGCAACTGTGGAACATCCTCAAAGGCGACATGGCCCTGGTCGGTCCCCGGCCCGAGCGACCCGAGTTCGTCGAACTGCTGGCACTCCAGATTCCGCACTACGAACAACGACACCTGATCAAGCCGGGACTGACCGGTTGGGCGCAGATTCACTACCGCTACGGGGCCAGCGTCCGGGACGCCCAACGCAAGCTCTGCTACGACCTCTACTACCTCAAACGCCGTTCGATCGACCTTGATCTGGCCATCATCGTCCGCACGATCGGTACGTTCCTGCTGGGCGCCCGCTGAGCCGTGCGGGGCGCAGGGCGAGCGGGCCAAGGGGCTGCACTGCTGGGTGCCACGGCCGGGTCGGCCGTCAGAGCACGGGGGCTGAACCGAATACGTGCAACCGGATCTCGCTGCCTACGCCCAACGCGGGGTTCAGGGAGACACCACGGCTGCGCCACCGCAGCGCCGTTCTCCGGGCGCCGTCTGCTGCGGCCCGGTCGCTGCCGCCGGCAGTAACGCCCTGCGGTCGATCCCCAGCAACGTCGCGAAGCGATTGAGAAACACTGTGAGATTCAATTCCTGGTCCAGAGCAGCTTGACCGGCGGCAACCGCCGCGGTGTACAGGTGACCGTCCGAGGCTAGGCGCTCCAGACTCGCCACAATCTGCCCTTCGTCCAGTGAATGACAGCAAATGCCCGCCGGGTCGCGCTGAAAGA
>JAUWXH010000518.1 GCA_030616465.1 Planctomycetota bacterium
AGCCGCGGAGCTACTGGCCACCAATCGGTCAAACGTCTCCGCCGAATTACGCCCCGCGGTCATCGTGGCGTACCTCCGCTGCGCCGACCGTCTCGCGGCTCAGGGAATGAACCAGCGTGCCGCCAAGATCTTCGACGAGCTATATGTGCCGAGCGAGTCTCGGCGGGTTCGCGTTGCCGCACTGAGTGGACTGGTGCGCACGCGCCCGGAACAGAGCCTGCCGCTGCTGCTCGACCTGATCACCGGCGGCGACGAGTCGATGCGGGTCGTCGCCGCACGCCTGGCGGAAGAGGTACCAGGCCAAGCGGCTACACGCGTCTTGGCGGACGAGTTACCGGCCGCACCGCCTGCGGTGCAGGTCCTGCTGCTGGAGACGCTCACCGCACGTGGCGACGCTGCCGCGCGCCCGGACGTGCTCACGCTCGTAGACAGCAGTGAAGAGCAGGTCCGCATCGCGGCCCTGCACGCGCTGGGCAAGCTCGGCGACCGCTCGACCGCGTTATTGCTTGCCCGGCGCGCCGCTGGCGCTGACGGTGACGAGCAAAACGCTGCCCGCCGAAGCCTGGAACGATTGGCCGGCGAAGGTGTGGACGAGACCGTGCTTGCGGCGTTGGACACGGCGGAGCCAACCGTGCGTGTCGAGCTGATCCGCGCCCTGGGCAGCCGTCGGTTCACGCCCGCCTTGCCTAAGCTGTTTATGGCGGCGGCGGACCGCGATGAGTCCGTCCAGGTCGCCGCGTTCGCCGTCTTGGGCGACCTTGCCGGCGAGAGTGATCTGCCAGCGCTCGTGCGATTGCTCATCGGGGCCGGCGGCGAGGTCGCACAGGCGGCTGCGGAGGAGGCAGTGGTTTCAACGTGCTTGCGGATCGACGATACGGACAGGCGTGTGGAACCCGTCTTGGCAGCCTTGAGAGACAGCCGAGGGGCGGCCAAGGGGTCGCTGATTCGGGTGCTCGGCCGGCACGGCGGCGCGAAAGCCCTCGAAGCGATCCGGGCCGCCCGTACAGCCGACGATACTGACGTGCAAGCGGCCGCCATCCGCGCCTTGGCCAAGTGGGAGGATGCGCAGGTCCTCGATGACCTGCTGCAAATCGCCCAGGCCACCTCCGACCAGACGCACCGCGTGCTCGCCTTGAGAGGCTATGTCCGCCTGGTGCGCTTGCCAAGCGAGCGCGAGCCGGCTGAGACGCTGAGCATGCTTGAGCAAGCCATGACGCTCGCCGACCGGCCGGAAGAGAAGCGGCTGGTTTTGGCCGGCATAGCCGACGTGCCGCACCTTGACGCGCTGCGGATGGTCGAGCCGTACCTGGACGACGAGGCGTTGCGCGACGAGGCTGCGATAGCAATGCTGTCAGTCGCCCAGGACATCAGCAGCGAGCAGCGTGGCGAGGCGTTGGCTGCCATCGACAGAGTACGGGCGCTGTCGGCCGGCAGCGACGCCGTTCGCAAGAAGGTTGACCAGGTCGTCGAGCACATCGAGCGCTTCGACAGCTACAGCACGGCGTGGGTGGTCGCCGGGCCGTACACCGAGCAGGGCAAGAACAACATACAGCTTTTCGATGTCCCGTTCGGACCCGAACTGCTCGGCGCCGAAGTGGAATGGCGAGCGCTCGAGCAGACCAATCCCAGAGAACCCTGGCGGTTCAATCTGGCCAAGGCCGTCGGCGGCTCCAACCGCTGCGTTTACACCAAGACAATGATCTGGTCTGACGGTGAGCGACCCGCCCGGCTTGAGATCGGCAGCGACGACGGCGTCAAGGTCTGGCTCAACGGCCAGGTTGTCCACACAGCCAACGTCAACCGCGGAATGACTGTCGCCGGGGACAAGGTGGACGTTACCCTGAACGCCGGTTGGAACGAGGTCCTGCTCAAGGTCATGCAAGGCGGCGGCGACTGGGGCTTTGCCTGCGGCGTCCGCGCGCCCGACGGCGGAAAGCTCGAAGGGATCAAGTTCAAAGCGGAGTGAACACAGCGACGAGCCGCGGGCTTCAGCCCGCGCGGCTGTTGTATGCCTATAGCGTGCGCCGCGCATGCGTCATCCTGAGGAGCGTAGCGACGAAGGATCTACTTGAGGACTTGCCATGATGCGAGTTATG
>JAUWXH010000053.1 GCA_030616465.1 Planctomycetota bacterium
GCCACCGTCGCCGTTCTGCAAGTCCAACAGCCAGCGCAGCCCCATCGCGGCCGCCCGCTGGGACTCCTCCGCCACGGGCAAGTGACGCAGCGCGAGCAACGCCCCGGCGGTGTCGTCCGCGTCGGGCACGCCGCCCGGCAGCGGGGTCCAGGCCCACCCGCCCGGTGCCGCACTCGTGTATGGATGAACCACGCGATACTGCTGGCCGACAAGCCAGCGACGAACCGCTTCCCAATCGACCCGGTCTTCGTCGCAACGCGTATCCAGCGGCCCGTGCGAGGCAAGCGCGTTGACCGACAGCGTCGTCACCCACGTCGCCAGATTCGCATCGATCGGCCAGCTTCCATCCGGTCGCGTCGAGCGCACCAGAAAGTCCGCCGCCCGTTCGACCACCCGGTGCCGCGCGAAACCGGCGTCGGCCAAGTTCATGACGACAAAACTCGTCAACGGCGTCGCCTCGAGAAAACCGCCGCTCGTCGGCTGGATCGACTCCAACCGACGCAGCGCGCGCGGCATGGCCAACCGACGAACCGCGCGCGCGACCGGGTTGCGCGGTCTACGCCGCTTATAGCGGGCGATACCCAACGCGATCAGCGCGGGCAGGGCGTAACTCACCATTGGCAGCCGCAGCCAGCGGTACAGGCCGGGCGGCGCACAGGCCAGCTCGAACGGCAACGCCGTGACCTCCCGCCAATCGACCAGCCCGGCCAGCGCGCAACACGTCAGAATCGGCACCGAAAAAGTGCGATCCTTCCCATAGCGTCCCCGGATCGCTTCGGCCAGCGTGTGCGGATCGCCGCCGCCGCAGGTCCGCGCCAGGTAGCCCTCAGCCCGTCGGAGTGCGTCTTCGGCACCGGGTGGCACGCCTGCTGCTTTGAGCAGGCGTGTATTGCCGGCTGCTATCGTCAGCGCGGCCCGGGCCAACATCGTCGTGGAGACATTCGAGAAGCTGTTGACGGTGTCGCCCCAGCCACCGTCACCGTTCTGGTGTTCCAGCAGCCAGCGCACTCCGGCCATGGTCAGGCCAACATAGCGCTCGCGATCGAGGATCAGTAACGCGCAGGTTGCGGTCGCGGTCGCGAGCGCTGAGCCGGCCAGTTCACCCACCCACACGCCCTCGGGCCCGCGCGCCGCGAGCAGCCGCGCACGCAGCCTGTCGTACACGGTGGCCAGCCGATCACACGCGTCGCCCAACATCGGCGTCGGGCGCACGTTGTGGCTCATCGTTGTCGTTCCAGCGCTCGCCGTCATATCCTATAGTGCGACGCGGATGTCCGTCTTGCCTCAGGCGAACAGCCTGCGTGATTTCTGCACAAACTGTGCCCGCCATTGCAGTGTTTGCAACCGGCCGGCCGTCTGGATGAGTAGCCGTCGCCAGAGTGGCGCCCCGGCCCCGGCTTGGTTATCCCAGTACATCCTGGGGATCCACTTGAAATTCAGGTTGTAGGCCAGCCGATACAGCCGCCAGTGCATCGGCGTCATGTCGTCGATCGTGAAAGCCCGCTGCCGGGAACCGCCCACCGGTGTATGGAAGATGGGGAAGACCACCAGCCGTTCGCGAGAGAGCCGCTCGATCCAGCGCACGGTCGCCGCGACGTGCTCGGGCGTCTCGCCCGGCAAACCCATAATCAAGCTTATCATGGGGAAGTAGCCGGTCCGGACCAGCCGGCGCACCTGCGTCTCGCACAGCTCGCCCCACTGCTGCGGCGCGAACGGGTGGATCTTGCCGTCGAGCTCGTTTTGCTCCAGCAACTCCCCGCTGGCGCTCTCCACGCCCAAATTGACCCACAGGTAATCATGCCGTTGACCGTCCACGAGCAGGTCATGCACCTCGCGCAAGTCGTCGTCGGAGTACTGTGCCACGGACGTAACGTTGGCATGGTCGATCTGAATGAGCCTCAGGGCTTTGATTTGTCGGAGCCGCGACAGCAGCGTCTTGAGCCGCGGCGGATCGACCGCCTGACTCGGCCCAGCCCCGTAACGGAAGAAGTCTTCGCTCAGCGCGCAGATCGACCCGACGCCTCGCGCGAGATTGGCCTCGACGTCGGCCACGATCGTTGCGACCGGCAGATGCACCAACCGCTCGGTCGCCATGGTGCAGAAGTGACAACCCTTGCCGCACCCGCGGCTGAGCTCGACCGCGCCCATCGAGCTCGCCCCACGGATCGCCGGGATGGTGCTCCCGTTCACGCCGTTTGCCGCGAGCACCGCCGGCAGCGTCTCGCCCGCTGCCAGGCGCCGGAACCAGCCGCCCACCTGCCCCTCGGCATAACCGCCGATGCACGCGTCGATACCGAGGTCGCGTCGCACCGTCTCACTTTGGATGAGCTGCCATGTTCCGGCACCGCCGGCGACGACTTTGAAGGGAATCCTCGCTTTGTGGCGCTTGATTAGCCGGAGCAGGCGCGCATACCACGTACGCGTGTACAGGCGGCCACCGGCCATATGGATCATGGTGCTGTTGGCCATCCCGCGCCCGAGCGGGTCCGATGATGAGACCGCCACAACGCGCGTATTCGGACCGATACAGCGATCGAGCGCTTCGGGAGCGCAGACGACAATGTCCCCGCGGTCGAAGCCGTCGTTGACCAGTGCCGCTTCGATCCGCCGCAGACCTAGCGGTGCCTTTTGGGCCGTGACGCCGTTGGTCGGCACCGGCGGAGCGATCATGGTGCGCATGATGGGTTCCGGCACCGACGTGGTCTGGATCGTGCCCATCATGCCGTCGAACAGCACGGTGTACTCGGCCATCAGCGTGCGCTCGGCTGTCAGCACGATGGGGTAGCCGCCGTTTCTCACACTCGCTCCCGATGGTACGGCGCCGTCGCCGGCCACCGGTCGCAACCCGGCAGGCTGGCGACGATTGCCGAGCTTGCTCAGAGGTTCAAGTCCTCGAACTCGTCGATCAGCTTGTCCAAATTGTCTCGATGCACTGGCTTCCGCTCCGCAGGCGGGGGCGAATCGCCGGGCGCCGCGCCCGCGCCCTCGCGGCCGCCGACAGTGAGCTTCACCACGGGCCCCTGAGCCGCCTGCTCTGACGCGTCGATCCCACCGCCCGCGTCCGGCACGTCGCCCGGTGCACCGGCGATCACCGCCGTCGGACACTCCGGAAACATGATCGCACCCTGCGGACAAACCCGGCTGCACGCCGGACACCCCGGCTTACACGCATCCGCGTCCTCCACGAACACCTGCCCGCGCTCGTCCAGGCCGTACACGCCGAACAGGCAGAAATTGAGGCACTCCAGGCAGTTGGCACACCGGGAACAGTCGAGCACCGGATACCAGCGCGGCTCAACGGTGCGGTCGGAGCCAGCAACCGCGCCGGGCGCAACGTCGGTCGCGAACGACTCGGCCAGGCGTCTGACCTCGGCGACGAGCGATTGCACGTCGTCACCCGCGCGCAGATCGAGGCAGCTAATGTGGCGCTCCGCATATTCGCTGATACCGTGGTGATGGAGGATCCAACGTGTGGCGCGCGGGTACAACCACGCCAAGACGACCAACTCGCCGCTCGCCGCCTTGAGCGACCGCAACGCCGGGTCATCCGGATAGAGGTAGTACAGGTGCGGAATGACGGTCAGGCCAATCCGCGCGTCGCGGCCCAGCCCGCCCACGAGCTGCTCCTCGCGTTGCCGCTTGGCGGGCTCATTCTCCGGCCACCGGGACAGAACGACCGTGAGTCGCTGCGTGGCCATCAGGTCCTCCTGCGCTCGCGCACGCGGAACAGTGTACCCCCTCTCGGCCCGCTCATCCTCCGCCATCTAGCACACAGTATGTCGCCGCGCCGGGCATGCGAATGCTGGTCTAGCCTTCGACCTCCCCGAGCAGGGCCTCGGTCTGGTCGAGCATGTCTTCAAACAGCTTCATGGCGTCCTGGATCGGCTCCGGCGAGGTCATGTCCACGCCGGCCATCTTCAGCAGGTCGATCGGGTACCTGCTGGAGCCGGCCTTCAGGAACGACAGATACGCCTCGACCGCGCCCGGCTCCCCGTCCAGGATGCGTTTGGCAACCGCCGAGGCGGCACAGTAGCTGGTCGCGTACTTGTACACGTAGAAGTTGTAGTAAAAGTGGGGGATGCGGATCCAGTAGTTGTCCACCAGATCGTCATGCGTGTACGCCGGACCGTAATACCGCTTCATGATCTCCCCGTAGGCGACCCCCATGCTGTCCGCGGTCAGCGGCTGGCGCGCTTCGGCCATCTCGTGGATCCGCTGCTCGAACTCGCTGAACATGGTTTGCCGCCACACCGAGCCGCGGAAACCCTCCAGGAACTCGACCAGCAGGTAGAGCTTCTTCCGCGGGTCCTCGATCTGCTTCAACAGGCAGTTTTGCAGCAGGATATCGTTGGTGGTCGAAGCGACCTCGGCAACGAAGGTGACGTAATCCCCATACACGTATGGCTGACTGGCGCGCGTCAGGTACGAGTGCATCGAGTGCCCCATCTCGTGCGCCAACGTGGAAACGTCGTCAAACCCGCCGTGGAAGTTCATGAGGATATAGGGCTGGGTCAGGTAGCCGCCGCTGGAGTACCCGCCGCTGCGCTTGCCCTTGGTCGGATACACGTCCACCCAACGCGAGTCGAAGCCTTTCTTCGCGGCCGATACGTACTCGTCACCCAGCGGCTGTAGCGCCTCGATAATGGCCTCGACCGCCTCTTCGTAGGTATATTCCAGCGTCTGACCGGCGATCAGCGGCGCGAACAGGTCATAGGCCCGCACGCCGTCGTCAAGCTTCAACACCCGCTTGCGGATCTCCTGATAACGGTGCAGCAACGGCAGATTCTCATTGACCGTCCTGACCAGCGTGTTATAGACCTCGGTGGGGATGTTGCTGCCGTCGAGCGCCGCCGACAGACAGTTCTCATATCCACGGGCCTTGACGGTGAAGATGTGGTTCTGCACCGCGCCGTTGAGCAGCGCCGCAGTCGCGTTGCGGTACTCGGCGTACGTCCCGACAATCGCCTCGTAGGCCTCCTGGCGGACTCGCCGATCGGTCGAGCGCAGGTGCAGGTAAAACGCCTGATCATCCAGCTCGACCGTCTGGCCGTCCTCGTCCGTGATCGTGGGGAACTGCATGTCGGCGTTCTTGAGCAGGTTGTACGCAATGCCCGGCGTGGCACGCACCTCCCCCGCCATCGCCAGCAGCTCCTCTTCCCGCTCTGATAGGATGTACTTCTTCTGGCGGAACAGGTTGTCCAAATACTGCCGGTATAGCGCCAGATCGGAGTTCCGGGCCATCCACGACTCCAGCTTTTCAAAGGGGATGGCGGTGAGCTCCGGCTCGAACCACGACATGGCCTGGTTGTAGTTGATCAGCAGCGACCGGGCGCGCGACCTCATCCCCTGGTGGGTGCTGTCCCTCGTATCCTGATCCGCCAGCAGTGAGGCGTAGATGTAGACGCGTTCGAGCCGCGGTTCGAGCGCGTCGCGCAGCTGGAACACCTTCAGCAAATCGTCACCGCTCTTGCTCAACGTGCCCTTCAGCGCGGCCAATTGGCTCACCTGCTGCGAAACGGCGGCGAACTCGGTTTCCCAGGCATCGGCGTGGGGGAAGATCGTCTCCGTGGCCCAGAGGTACTTGGGGGCGATCTCACTCCGCTCCGGGACAGGCGTGGGCTCCGGGACAGGCTTGGGCTTCTTGACCGGTGCCGCGCACCCAGGTAGCAGGACGACACCCACGACGACGAGTTTCAGCCAGGGGGGAAGGACGTATGGTCTCATGGGGTTCCTTTCAGTGGGGGCCTCCGTTCTGCCGGTCGCCGGCGGCGCCGTCCACCGCCCGCGCCGCAACGATCGCGCAGTCTATTGCCAAGCTTCCCGACCGGCAAGGTCACGCCATGCGGATAGGAAACGGGCCGCCCACTTGGGACGGCCCGCCTTGACTATCGCTATCGTTGCCGATCGCAGTAGCGCTGCAACCTAGGGGTTCAGGTCACAGCCCCAGTCCGCCAGGAGGATACCCAGGTCGCCGTGACCGACGTGGCCGTCGCCGTCGAGGTCGGCATCCGGATTCCAACTCGGGTCGCCCTCGTGCGTGCACCAGGCCGCGAGCAATTCACCCAGGTCGGAGTGGTCGGTATCGCCGTCGCCGTCCACGTCACCGGGGCACTCGGTGGGGATGACCGTGAGCGTCGCGGCATCCGAGGGTCTGGAGCACCCATTCTCGACGTACGTGACCACGCAGTCGTACTCGCCGGCGTCCCCGGTCTCCACGCTCGTAATCAGCAGCATGGTGGTCTGGGATCCGATGATGCGACCGTCGTCCGTGAGATCGTCGCCGTCCTTACGCCACTGGTACTGCTCGGTGAAACCGTGCTCCTCGACCGAGGCCCTGAAGAAGACCGGATCGCCGACATCCACCGTCTGGTCGCTCGGATGCGAGCTGAAGATGGGGCTCTCCGCCACGGTCAGAGCAGCGTCGCCGGAAGCACGCGTGCAGTCGTTCTCGACCTTGGTGACGAGGCAGTAGTAGTCGTCCGCCTCATCGGCCTCCGTGACGTCGACGAGCATGAGCTCATCGGTCGTGGCGCCGAAGATGTGTTCGCCGTCATCGACCAGCTCCGTCTCTCCGCACCACCACTGGTAGGTGACCTCATCAACCGGGTCAACGGTAACCGAGAAGATCACGGTGTCGCCGACGCAGGCGTCTACGCTTTCCGGCTGCTCGGTGATGTCGGCCGGGACGCAGAAAGGCCAATCCATGATTGCGGCCTGGTATACCTCGGCGGGCCAACTGTTGTTGGGCACCTGCGCCCAGGCTACCATGGTGATGTTGTCCTGGTCGTTCCAGCTATCGTCGTCGAACGTGAACTCGCGCTCCACCACCTGGCAATCGCCGGGCGAGAGGGTGATGTCCTGTGCCGTAGCGGCCTGCTTGAAGCCGTTGCGATGGTAGCCGCCGATCGCCGGCCAGTAGTCCAATACCTGAGCCAGGTAGATGCGCATCGTCTTCGCTTCGCCATCGGGCTCGATGCAGACCTCGGCCGAGATGCGATAGGTCCGCCCCGCAACCTGCTCACCGCCCAGTTCGATGGTTACGTCGGTCGGGACGGCTCGGCGTTGGTTATAGCGGTTCAGGTAGCCGCCGTATCCCTGATTCCCGATGGTCTTGATGACGCCGTCGAACATGGCCGAGGGATAGCCCGTGATGCCGTAGAAGTTCCGACGAGCCGTTCCCCAGGGGTAGGTATACACGTCACCGATGTGGATCTGCACCATGACAAACGTGTCGGGAAAGTTGTCCAACATTTGCCCCAGCGCGGCACCCGCGCCCGGACAGTACGGTCACCACGTCCCCGTGAATTCCTCGCAGAGCACCACCCGCTCTGCTGCCAGTGCGGGGGCAGCGCCCCAAACGGTCGTCAGCGCCAGGGCCGTCAGGGCCCAAGCGACACTCGTCTTGCAGGATGGGAATTTCATCGTCGTGACCTCCTCAGCTAAGTCTGCCATAGGTCAGAAAACGACCAACCGCCGCATTCGAGGAGCGCGCAAACCACCCCGGCGGCACCCGATGCGCCTCCTCTGATACACGTACAGTTACCAGATTGGGCCCGCTAATGCAACCAGTTTATCGGTTTTGCGGCGGCCCGCCGCCCCGGCCGGAGACACCCGCGAGCACGCCCTCCGAGCCCCAGACTGCCGGCGGTATGCAACGGGCCGCCCGCTTGGGACGGCCCGTCTTGACTATGGCTATCATCGCCGATCAGAGCAGCGCTGCAACCTAGGGGTTCAGGTCGCAGCCCCAGTCGGCCAGCAGGATACCCAGGTCTTGCTGGTTGGTCTTGTCGTCGTCGTTGAGGTCGCCGGCGCACCCGTTCGCCGGATCGTCGCAACCCCAGTCGGCCAGCAGGATGCCCAGATCGACCTGGTCGGTGTCGCCGTCGCCGTCGAGGTCGCCGGCACACTCGGGCTCGGTGAAGGGCCAGTCCATCATCGCGGCCTGGTACGCCTCGGAATTAGAGGGATAACCGCCGGGCTTCTGTGCCCAGGCGATGATCGTGATGTCCTCCTGGGCGGCCCAGCTATCGTCGTCGAACGTGAACTCGCGCTGCACCACCTGGCACTCGCCGGGCGAGAGCGTAATGTCCTCGGTCGTGGCGCCTTGCTTCAAGCCGTTACGATGATAGCCGCCGTATGCCGGCCAGTAGTCCAGCAACTGAACCATGTAGATGCGCATCGTCTTCGCTTCCCCATCGGGCTCGATGCAGACCTCGGCCGAGACGCGATAGGTCCGCCCCGAAACCTGCTCACCGCTCAGTTCGATGGTTACATCGGTCGGGACGGCTCGCCGTTGGTTGTAGAGGTTGAGATAGCCCGAATATCCCTGATTGCCGACCCGGAAAAGCACGCAGTCATGTACCGTGGTCGGGATGTACTGAAGGCCGTAGTAGTTCGCCCGCGCATTCCCCCAGGGATAAGTGTAGGGATCGCTGACGTGGATCTGCACGAAGGCAAACGTGTCGGGATAGTCGTCCAGGAAATCGCTCAGCGCGGCACCCGCGCCCGGGCAGGACGGTCACCACGTCGCCGTGAAACTCTCGC
>JAUWXH010000228.1 GCA_030616465.1 Planctomycetota bacterium
ACCCAGACGCTGGCCATGTGGACCATGATGACGAGCGGGCCGGTGGGCAGGCCGCCGCCCGGCTGCGAAAGGCCGTAGTTCCGCCAATCCACGTCGAGCACCGACTTGAACGCCGCACAACCCGACTGCTGGTAGAGCAGCGGGACGCGGTTGGCGAAGCGGAGGACGCGGGCCGCGCCGTCGGTCGGCAGGTTGCCGCCGTAGGCCAGGGCAACCTCGATCAGAAACGGGTTGCCGCGGTAGACGGCGGGGTTACGGGTGGTGGCGGTGAAGAACTCGGCCTTGACCTCTTTGAGCAGGCCGGCCAGCAGGTTACGCACGCCGATCGGGGCGAGGCAATCGGTCGGCGGGGCCTTGAACTTGACGCCTTGCATGGCGTCGTAGAGCTTCTCGACGTCATGGGTACCGATCGCGTGGGGGGCGGCCTTGGGGCTGAGGTTGGCCTTTTGGCAGATGGCGGCCGCCCCGCTCGGCGAGACCCGGCAGAACTCGCGGCGCAAGAAGCCGGCCAGCTTCACGCCCTTAACCTCCTTGAGCATCTTCATCAGCACGCCGAGCTCGATGCCGTGCGGGTGCGGCTTGATCTCGCTGGTTTCGGCGGGCAGCTCGTCACTGGCGCGCGGGAATTCACGCACGGCTGACACACCCGTGCCACTCGCCGCCGGCGGGCGGTAGGTGATTGCGGCGTGGGGATTGGCAATGGCGGTCTGCTCGACATACTCGTCCACGCTCTGGCGTCCCTTCATGTAGCTGGCGACGAGCTCGATGGCCACCTTGGTGCCACGCTCCCAGGGGACCTCGACCGTCTCGTCGTGAATGACCTGGGGGCGGTTCTTGGTGGTGTCGATCTGGATCTGGAAGTGGTGGGCCGCCTTCTTCGGGCTCGTGCGCGAGGTGATGTGGACGCTCTTGCCTGTTGTGAGCATGCCGTACATGCCGGCGGCGGAGATGCCGATCCCCTGCTGCCCGCGGGCCATCTTGAGGCGGTGGAACCTTGAGCCGTACAGCAGCTTGCCGAAGATGTTGGGGATCTGGCCTTTGACGATGCCGGGGCCGTTGTCGCGCACGGTGACGCGGAAGCGGTCTTCGGCGAGCTGGTCGATGGCGATGTGCAGCTCGGGCAGGATGTGGGTCTCCTCGCAGGCGTCCAGGCTGTTATCCACGGCCTCCTTTACCGTGGTGAGCAGGGCCTTGCGCTTGTTGTCGAAGCCGAGCAGGTGGCGGTTCTTAGCGAAGAACTCGGAGACGCTGATGTCGCGCTGCTTGGCGGCGAGCGATTCGGCCGTGACCGCCCGCGCAGGTGTTGCGCGTCGGTGGGCGGGGCGGCGTGGCGCTCGGGCGGCCTGGCCGGGCGACGGACGCTTCTTCACGGCTTCCTTTCCCTTAGAGTCGTGTGGGCGGGGCAACCGACGGGGCGCGGCGGCGGGCGCCGCCAACGCTTCAAACAGATTCGGTGTCGGGTCGCGGGTGTCACGGGTCCGGGGGACTGTCGCTGCCATCCGTGGCTCCGGGTACATGGTCCGTCTTCGCCGGCTATACTAACATGCCGCGGATATGTGTACAGTACATACCGCCGGTGACGAGGTCCGCAGGTGCTGCTGAGCTCGAGAGAACGTCGTGAATTGGCCGCGCGGGGCCACCATCTCAAGACGAGCGTGACCTTGCCGACCGAGGTTGTTGCCGACCACGTCCGGCAGGTTCGGAACGCATTTGCGGGCGGCGACCTGGTCAAGATTCGCATTCGGGGCGAAGATCGGGCGGCGTGCGAACGGGCGGCGGCGGAAGTGGCCGCCCGTGTCCCCTGCGAGATCGTCCAGCGGGTGGGCCGCGTCGTGCTGTTATATCAGCCGAAGAAAGACTCCGAGCGACCTTAGGTGAGTCGGTACGCCGGGCACCGATGACAGAGGTAGGATCAGGCTCGCGGACGGCGGGAGCGATCGTGTACCTCAGCTCCGGGTCACGGTCGTGCCGCGTGGGGCTCGACGAACGAAGGTGCTGAGCATGCTACGCTATGACAAGATCGGCCTGCTTTTGACGGGATTGCCGGCCGACGAGACGGCCCTCGGGTTTGCCGGTGCGTTTGCCCAACTGGCGAGTTGCCGGCAGCTCCTTTGCGTGTATGCCGACGGCATCATGCAGGACCAGCCGGACGAGACGCCGGATGCCGCCCAGGTCGAGCAGTGGGTGATCGAGCGGCTGCCCGAGCTGGTGCGGCCGCTGGTGGAGCTCAGGGTGCTTGACGGCAGCGCGGACGCCGAACTGCTGCGCATCGGGCGTGACGCGCGTCTGGACCTGGTGATCAAGGGGCGTCCGTTGCCGTCAAGCCAGACCGCGGCGGGGGCGAGACTCACGCGGCTGGCGCGGAAGGCGCCGTGCACGGTTCTGGTCGTGCCGTGTCAGGTGCGGCCGCATCATAGCCGCTTGCTGGTGCCGGTGGATTTTTCCGAGCACTCGAAGATGGCGGTGGAGACGGCACTGGAGATCGCCCGGGCCAGTGCGGGCATGGACGGGCAGCCGCAGGTCCTGGTGCAGACAATCTTCAGTGTCGGCTACGGCTACACCAAAGCGGGCGTCGATTTCCACGAAGCGGCGCGAAACATCGAGACCGCGACGCGCTGTGAGCTCGACAAGTTCTTGGAGGGCTTGGACACGAGCGGGGTCGAGTTTCAAGCCATGTGCATGTGCTCCGAGCAGACCCCCGAGGCGGTCCACGATCTGGCGGCGGTACGGAAGATGGACATGATTGTGGTGGGGAGTCGCGGGTTGAGTCGCTCGGCTGCCGCGATCCTGGGCAGCACGGCTGAGCGGATTCTGACCGCCTCGCCGCTGCCGGTCCTGATCGTCAAGCGCAAAGGTGAGACGGTGCACCTGCTGGATGCGCTGCTCGGTGGGGGATAGCTTCCTTCCATCGTAACAAAGCAGCAAGAGCTGCGGCATCAGCGCGCGCGGACGCCCACGTAGACTCCCGTCTGCGGGTCACTTCAGCGCGTCAGTCTTTTCAATAGTTCTGAAAGCTTCAACGCCGACTGGACAGAAGCCTGCGCTGGCCGAACAATCGCTCGCGGCGGGTTTGAGCGCGAGCAGCCGGGGGGATCTGAGGGTAGCGCGGGATGATGCGTGTTGCGGAACTGTACAGCCCCGTCGCCGAGGATGTCGAGCAGGCGGCGCGCATCTTCAGCGACGAGCTCATCAGCGACCAAGCGCTGATCAGCGATTTGTGCCGGCACGTCGGGCAGTTTCACGGGAAGATGGTGCGCCCGGCCCTGCTGTTGTTGACGGGGCGGGCCTGCGGCGGGCTGCAACCCGCCCACCACGTGCTGGCGGCGGTGGTCGAGATGGTGCACATCGCCACGCTCGTGCACGACGACGTGCTCGACGAAGCGGATATTCGCCGGCGGGCCGCGACGGTCAACCGGCTATGGGGCAACGAACGGGCGGTGCTGATGGGGGATTTTCTCATCAGCCATGCCTACCACCTGTGCAGCAGCCTCGATTCGCAGTACGCGGCCCGGCTGATCGCCCAGACGACCAACACGGTCTGCGAAGGCGAGATCATGCAGGTCGCCAACCGCGACAACTACGAGCTCGCCGAGGACGAGTACCTCGACATCATCACGCGGAAAACCGCCGAGCTCATCGGGACGTGCTGTATGCTGGGAGCGAAGTTCGCGGGCGCGGACAACCGCACCGTCGGGCGGATGCGGCAGTTCGGGCTGTCGCTGGGGATCGCATTCCAAATCACCGACGACCTGCTGGACCTGACCGGTGACGAAGCCGAAGCGGGCAAGTCGCTTGGGCGGGACCTGTCCAAGGGCAAGCTGACGCTGCCGCTGATTCACTACCTGCGGGAAAGCGCGCCCACCCGGCGCAGCCAAATGCTGGCACTTCTGCGCGGCGACGATCGGCTGCGCTGCCGGCACGTCGCGGCGCTGCTGGAGGGTTCCGAGAGCCTCGAATACGCCCAGCAGATGGCGTATTCGTACGTCAACAACGCGCTAGAGATCGCATCGGCGTTGCCGCCCTCTGAGGCCCGCGACAGCCTGTGCGCGATGGCCGAGTTCGTCCTGGCGCGCCGGTATTAGATCAGCAGGCGAGTCCGTACCTACCTTACTGTGGCTTCGACAGGCGCTACCAGCAGCCCTCGCCCCAGTTCGCCAGCAGAATCCCCAGGTCGGCTTGGTCCGTGTCGCCGTCATCGTCGCAGTCGCCGGGGCAGTCGCCGCCGGTGCAGTTCCAGTCGCCGAGCAGGATGCCCAGGTCGGACTGATCAACGCACCCGTCGCCGTTGAGGTCGCCGTGCGGGTAGCCCTTGATCCCCAGACTGTGGTCCTCGCCCGCCGCCACCGCCACGAAGCCCGTGTTCGGCGCCGGCACGTCGCACTGGCCTTGGCCGTTGTATCCCCACGCCACGATCGAGCCGTTGGACTTCAGGCCGAGACTGTGCCAGTCGCCCGCCGCCACCGCCACGAAGTCCGTGTTCGGCGTCGGCACGTCGCATTGGCCGTAGTTGTTGTATCCCCACGCCACGATCGAGCCGTCGGCCTTCAGGCCGAGACTGTGGTAATAGCCCCCCGCGACCGCCACGAAGTCCGTGTTCGGCGCAGGCACGTCGCATTGGCCGTAGTTGTTGGTTCCCCACGCCACGATCGAGCCGTCGGCCTTCAGGCCGAGACTGTGGTAATAGCCCGCCGCGACCGCACGAAGTC
>JAUWXH010000575.1 GCA_030616465.1 Planctomycetota bacterium
CGCGAAGCTCATCGCCATGCGATGGTCGTTGTAGGTGTTGATGGTAGCAGGGGTGACACGCGCGGGCGGTGTGACCGCCAGACCGTCGTCGGATACCTCGACCGCGCCGCCGAGTTTAGTCAGCTCAGTCCCTAGTGCCGCCAGCCGGTCGGTTTCTTTGATCCGCAGGTTGGCCACGTTGCGGATGCGCGTGACGCCCTTCGCGAACAGGGCCACGACGGCGAGTGTCTGCACGACATCCGGCATCTCGTTGAGGTCTACGTCAAGGCTCTGCAACCCTGCAACCGGCGGCCCTTGTACCTCGATGTAGTCATCGCCGGCATTGACACAACAACCCATGCGGTCCAGCACGTCCACGAAGCCAATGTCACCCTGGAAGCTGGCGCGGGTCAGGCCGTTCACGCGTACGCGTCCGCCGGTGACGGCCGCTGCCGCCCAGAAGTACGACGCGGCGCTCGCATCGGGTTCGATCTCGAATTCGCCAGCCCGATAGCGCTGTGTGCTCGGCACAATGAAACGTTGACTCTCGGCAGATAGGGCTTCCACGCCCAGCGAGCGCATGACCGCAATGGTCATGTCCACATACGGCCGGCTGACCAGCGAGCCGCTGGCGCGAATCATCACGTCGGCAGCCGCATACGGCGCAACCATAAGAATCGCACTGATGTATTGACTCGACGGCGGCCGATCGAACGCTATTTTCCCGCCGGCCAAACCACGGGCAACGATCGTGAGCGGCGGGTATCCCTCGACACCCTCGTAGCCGATCCCCGCCCCGATCGCGTGCAGCCCGTCCACCAGTTGCCCGATCGGCCGCGCGCGCATCCGCGCCGACCCGTCCAGCCGGAAGCGCCCGTAGCCCAAACATGCCAGGGCGGTGAGAAACCGCATCGCCGTCCCGGCGTCCCCGGCGTCCAGTTCGGCATCGTCGGCGGGCAGATGCCCCCGGCAGCCGCGCACGCGGATCGCTGGCCCCTCCTCGCGGACTTCAACTTGCACGCCCAGACATTGCAGGCCTGCGACCATCCGCAGCGTGTCGTTGGAAAGCGAGGCGCCACGCAGCGTGCTTTCGCCATCGGCCAGCGCGGTGCAGGTGAGATAGCGATTGGTAAGGCTCTTGGATCCCGGCAGGTGGACCGTACCCGCGACCGCCCCAACCGGATGCACGCGAACCGTACTTCCAACTCGCTCAACTGCCATGGGCTGCTCCGATATGGACGGCTTGCGTGTGTGCGCGGGCTTACGCTGCCAGGGACAGGCGGTAGAGCACTTCCACCGACCAGCG
>JAUWXH010000403.1 GCA_030616465.1 Planctomycetota bacterium
CTGGCGGGCGAGACGCCCAGGTGCTCCAAGTGGGCGGGTGCTTCTCGAGAAACGCGTGCATGCCCTCTTTGGCGTCCGAGCAACTAAAGGATAAGCCGAACTGGGTGATCTCGTCGCCGTGCAGCATCGCGTGCTTCAGCCGGCGGATGGCGGCCTCCCGGGCCAAGCGGTCCACACACGTGCCCAGCTCGCCCAGCACGCGGGAGGAGAAGATGTTCACATCGCCTTCCGTGGTAAAACGGATCGTGGCAACCGGCGGTCTCGGCTCGAACTCTACCTGTGTGAGTGGCTTGACCCGGCTACTCATACTCGTAGAAGCCCTTTCCGGACTTGCGCCCCAGGCGACCGGCCCGCACCATCGTGCGCAGCAGCGGGGCGGGGCGGTAGCGGTCTTCACCCAGGTCGCGGTGCAACACCTCCATGATGGCGAGGCACACGTCCAAACCGATCAGGTCCGCCGTCGCCAACGGACCCATCGTGTGGGCACAACCGAGCTTCATCACCTCGTCGATCGTCTCGGCATCGGCCACGCCGTCCGCGTAGCAGGCGATCGCCTCGTTGATCAGCGGCATCAACACACGGTTGCTGACGAAGCCGGGATGATCCTTCACCCGCAGCGGCGTCTTGCCGAGCTGCTTGGCGAGATCGGTGACGGCGGCGACCACCGGCTCGGCCGTCTCCAACCCGACCACCACCTCGACCAGCTTCATCAGCGCCACCGGGTTGAAAAAGTGCATGCCGATGAACTGCTGCGGGCGGCCGCTGACGGCGCCCAGCTCGCTGATCGAGATGCTGCTGGTGTTGCTGGCGAAGATCACGTCGGGCGCGGCCAGCGTATTCAGCTCGGTCCACAGGGGGTGTTTCACGGCCGGGTCTTCGTTGACCGCCTCGATCACCAGGTCCGCCCGCTTGACGTCCGACAGCGCGCAGGGCTTGAGTTTGCCCTTGGCCGCCTGGGCGTCGCGCGCCGACATCTTCTCCTTGCTGACGAACCTGTCGAGCGACTTGCCGATCACGTTGATGGCGTGGTCCACGGCCCCGGTCCGCGCGTCGTGCATCAGCGCGGTCCGCCCGGAAACCGCGAACACCTGGGCAATACCGGAACCCATCGCGCCCGTGCCGATGACCGCCACCGTCTGAATGTTCGTGCGAATCTCCACGGTACTCCTCCCTCACCGGCCGGCGCCGGCCGGAACATTCAAGCCCGAAGTTAAACCGTTTCCACCGCCATGGCGACGGCGTTCCCGCCGCCGAGACACAACGCCGCCACGCCGCGCTTGACCTGACGGTGTTTCATCGCATGCAGCAGAGTACCCAGAATACGGGCTCCGCTCGCGCCGATCGGATGCCCCAACGCGATGGCGCCGCCATGAACGTTCACCTTCTCCAGGTCCAGTTCGAGTCTTTGCAGGCAGGCCAGCGACTGGGCGGCGAAGGCTTCGTTCAGCTCCCACAGGTCCACGTCGTCGAGCTGCCAGCCGGCCTTCTCGCAGACCATCTTGCAGGCCTTCACGGGCGCGAGGAACAACTCGCGCGGCGGCACGCCCGATGTCGTGCTGGCCACCACCCGGGCCAGCGGTTGGGCCCGGCACTTCGACAGCCCCTGCTCACCGGCGACCAGTACCATCGCGGCCCCGTCCGAGAGCGAGGACGCGTTGCCGGCGGTAACGGTCCCGTGCTTGGCGAACGCGGGCTTGAGCAAGGCCAGCGCGTCCATGCTGACGTCCTCACGGACGGTCTCGTCCACCGTCACGGGTTCCTTGCCGCGGCGCTGCTCGATGGGCACGCGCTCGGCGTTGAACAGCCCGGCGGCTTGGGCCCGCCCGGCCAACTGGTGGCTGCGGACGGCGAACTGGTCCTGCTGCTCGCGGGTGAGGCCGAACTTCTCGGCCGTCTCCTCGGCGATGACGCCCATCAGGTCGCCGTCGAAGACGTTGGTCAGCCCGTCGTAGAGCAGGCCGTCGATGAACTGCGCGTCGCCGAACTTCGTCCCGCCGCGCATCCCACGCGCCAGATACGGTGCCTGACTCATCGATTCGATCCCGCCGGCGAGAATCAGATCCGCGTCGCCGGCGCGGATGATCTGGTCGGCGAACATCACGGATTGCAGCCCGCTGCCGCAGACTTTGTTGACGGTGCAGGCAGAAACCGTGTCCGGCAGGTCGGCAGCCAGCGCCACCTGGCGGGCCGGGTTTTGCCCCGCGCCCGCCTGCACGACCTGCCCGATCAGCACCTCGTCGATCGCCGCCCGGTCCGCCTGGACCTCGTCGAGCAACGCCTTGGCGACCTGTCCGCCGACGGCGGCGGCCGTGAGTTTCGACAGTCCGCCCAAGAAGCGCCCGGTCGGGCTGCGTTTGGCGGCTACAAGATACGAATGATTGGTTGCCATAGATTCATCCTTGTGCGACCCAGTCGGGCTGGGTCAACAGTTGCCGCCCGATCACAAGCCGCTGGATCTCGCTGGTTCCTTCGTACAACTCGGTGATCTTGGCGTCCCGCAGAAGCCGCTCCACCGGATACTCCTCGATATACCCGTACCCCCCGAAAACCTGGATCGCCGCATTCGTCGCCCGGCTGGACATCTCACTGGCGTAGAGCTTGGCCATGGCGGCCTCGGCCTCGTACGGGCGGCGGTTCTGCTTGAGCCACGCCCCGCGGTAGGTCAACAGGCGCGCGGCGGCGATCCCGATCGCCATGTCCGACAGCTTCCACTGGATCGCCTGGAAGGCACAGATGGGGCGGTTGAACTGGTGCCGCTCCTGGCTGTAGCTGACGCTGGCCTCGAGGGCGGCCTGCGAGATGCCGACGGCCTGGGCGGCGACGCCCAGCCGGCCCCCGTCCAGCGTGGACAGCGCCACACGCAGCCCGTGGCCACACTCGCCCAGCAGTTGCTCCTTGGGGATCACGCAGTCTTCGAAGATCAGCTCCGTGGTGCTGCTGGCCCGGATGCCGAGCTTCTTCTCTTTCTTGCCGACGCGGCAGCCGGGTGTGTCCTTCTCGACGATGAATGCCG
>JAUWXH010000112.1 GCA_030616465.1 Planctomycetota bacterium
GGAGGAGTTCCTGGCGCTGCTGGCGGAGCGTTGCCGCCCGCGTGCGATCGTCGCAGGGGCGACGTTCAGCTTCGGGCGCGGCCGCCAGGGTTCCGCGGAGACAGTGCGCGAGTATGCCGGGCGGTTCGGGTCTGCCGCGCACGTGGTGGACCTCGTCTGTGCGGAGTTGCCCGGCAGCCCCGTCGTCAGCAGCTCGGCGATCCGTCGAGCGTTGGCCCAGGGGCGGCTCGACGACGCGAACGCCATGCTCGGGCGGCCGTATCGCATCGTCGGCATCGTCGGCGGAGGGGAGGGGCGCGGAGCACCGCTCGGGTTTCCGACCGCCAACCTGGAAGCGATTGAGCACCTGCTTCCCCATGAAGCCGTCTATGCGGCGGTGGCGCAACTCGAGCATGACGAGTTCCGCTTGGCGGCGGTGAACATCGGGCCGCAGCCGACCTTCGGGCAGAGTATGTCACGCGTAGAGGCGCACCTGCTGGGTTTTTCGGGCGAGCTGCGCGGTCGGCGACTCGGGCTGCACTTGGTGGCCAAGCTGCGCGGGCAGTTCCGGTTCGCCGACGCCAATGAGTTGACGGCTCAACTGCACCGCGACGTGGATCGGACGCGCAGCCATGTGTCAGCGCTTGAGCAGATCGAAGCCGGGCCGCACCTGGCGTTGTAGCGGGGCCGCCAGGCAGTATCGAGGTCGCGGCGTCGCCGCGGTGAATCTGCACGCCCCCCACGTCATTTGCTTGCATGGCCTCACTCCTTGTGCTATTGTTCGCGACGCGATACAAGATGTTGGGTCATTTGGCGCCGTGAGTGGCTGTCAGTTCGGATAAGCGGGTCAGGCGAGACCGCCAACGTGTTCCTGAAACAGATCGTACTGCACGGCTTCAAGAGTTTCGCGGACCGAACCAAGTTCGAGTTCGGCCCCGGGTTGACCGGTGTGGTCGGCCCTAATGGTTGTGGCAAGAGCAACATTCTCGATGCCGTCCGTTGGGTGCTCGGCGAACAGTCGGCGCGCAGCCTGCGCGGCGAGAAAATGGCTGACGTCATTTTCGCCGGCTCGCGTACGCGCAAGCCGGCTAACTTCGCCGAGGTCGAGCTGCTCTTCGATAACCGCTCGGGGGTGCTGCCCTGTGACGACGAGGAGGTCACCGTCGGGCGCGTGTTGTACCGCAGCGGCGAAAGCGAGTATCGGCTGCAGGACAACTCCTGCCGCCTCAAGGACGTCCGCGAGATTCTCCTGGACACCGGCGTGGGCGTCGATGCGTACAGCATGATCGAGCAAGGGCGCGTGGACTCGTTCTTGCAGGCCAGCGCGCTCGAGCGGCGCGAGATCTTCGAGGAGGCCGCGGGAATCAGCCGCTACAAGGTCCGCCGAACCGAGGCGCAGCGCAAGCTCGAACGCACGCAAAACAACCTGCTCCGGCTGAACGACGTGGTCGAGGAGCTCGAGAAACGCCTGCGCAGCGTGAAGCTGGCCGCCGGCAAGGCCCGCAGATATCAACAGCACGACAGCCGACTCCGCGAGCTGCGCTCGGCGTTCTCGCTGGCCAAGTATCACGAACTGGAGCAGGCCCGTCGTGCCGCACAGGCCCAATGCGATGCGCTGTCCGACGTCTTGCAGGCCAAGCGGGTCGATCTGGCCACTCGCGAGACGGACGCCGCCGAGTACGAGCACGCGTTGCAAGCGTTGGACGAGTACATCCAGGCCGGCGAGGCTGAGCTGCTTAAGCTGCAGACGGAATTGAGTGCCCTGGGCGAGCGTATCACGCAACAGGAGCGCCGCCTGACCGAACTGGGCGAGACCCGCGCACGGCAACTGGCTCACGCCGCCGAGAGCGCGCAACGCGTCGCGGCGCTGGAGACGCGCTTGGCCCAGGAAGACGCCGCCCGCGGTGAATTGGCCGAGGCGGAGGCACGCCAGGCGGAGCAGATCCAAGCGTTGCAGGCGGAGCGGACGGCGGCCGAGCGACGCTGCGAAGACGCGCGCCAGGCACTGGAAGCGGAGAAAGCGGCCGCCTTCGAAGCCGTCCATCGCTCCACGCTGCTGCATAACGAACGGCATAACCTCGAGCAGCGGCGCAGCCGGCTCGCAGCGCAGGCCGACGGGTTGAATGAGCGGCAAGAGCGCCTGCAGGCCCGGCAGACGCAGCTCGCAGAGCGTCAGCGCGACTTGCAGCAGGACGCCGCGACGCTCGATCGCGAGGCGAGCGAGCTGTCCGCCGAACTGCGCGGCGTAGAGGCCCGCCTGACAGAATTCGAGGACGAACGCGCGCGGCTCGACCGCAGCACGGCCGATACGAAGGAGGCGCGCAGCGCCGTTGCCTCGCGCCTGGGATTGCTGGAGGACTTGGACCGCCGCCAGGAGGGCGTCAGCGCGGGCACGCGTTGGGTCTGGGCGTGGCGCGAGCAGACCGAGCACAGCGGCAGCGTGGTCGGGTTGGTGGCGGACGTCCTGCACATCGACGATCCGCGCGTCGGCCATCTCCAGGCGGTGCTATCCGGGTTTGAGAACCACGTTGTCGTGCGCGACACGTACGCCTTTTTCGCCGAGCTCGGACGGCGGGGCGAGCCGCCCGGACCGATCGAGATATTGGCGTTCGACCGGTTGTCGCAGCGGCCGTTGACGGCGAGCTACGACGACGCGCCGGGTTTCGTGGCCCGGGCGGCCGACTGGGTCCGCTGTGCCGAAGAGTTCCGACCGCTGGCCGAGCATCTGCTGGGACACACCATCATCGTGGACGTGATGGAACGCGCCCTGGCGCTGGCCGACGGCGCCCCCGAGGGGTACGTGTTCGTCACGCTGGACGGGCATGCCGTCGCTACCGACGGCAGGATTACCGTCGGCGCGGCGAAGGGCGTGTCCGGATTGATCAGTCGCAAGGCGGAGATTCGCCAACTGCGCGCCGAACTGGACGCGGTCGAAACCCGGCTCGAACGCACGACACGCCAGCGGTCCGCAGTCGAGCAGGCCGCGTCGGACGCACGCCTACAGCGCGACGCCTTGCTGGAGAAGATTGCCGCGGCCCAAAAACGCCGGGCCGAAACCCGCACGGAACTCGTGCGGCTGAACGACGAAGTCCAACGGTTGCAGCGCGAGCACGTCGCCATCGAGGGCGAATCGGCGGATGTGCGCCGCAGCCTGGATGAAATCGAGCAGCAGTACCGCCAGCTCCAGGCCGAAGGCGCGGCCGTCGACACGGCACAGCAGACGCACCACACGCAGGTCGGCACTTTGGAGGGGCGATTGGCCGAGTGGGAGGCGGCGGTCGCACGCCTCGCGCAGGAGCTGACCGACGCGCTGGTCGAGGTCGGACGCACGGCCGAACGACGCTCGGCCTGCGAAGAGACCCTGACCGAGCTGCGCGGTCGCTTGGACACGCTTGCCGAAGAGAAAGCCCAGGCTGAGCAGGAGGCCGAACAGGCGGCCCGTCGGATCCAGATGGCGCAGACCGAGCTGCGCGACGCGCGTGCCCGCCAGGAAACTCTGGCGGCCAAATGCGAGCAATCCCAGGCCGAGGTGCTGCGATTACGGGAAGCCCGCCAGGGCGTCCGCCGCCGGCTCGAAACAAGTGGCGCGACCGCCCGACGCTTGCAGGGTGAGATCGAACAGGTCGAGGCCGCCCTACACGAGCACGAGATGGTGCTGCGGGAGCTCGACGTGCGTAAAGAGGCTCTGGTCGCGCGGGTTCGCGACGAGCTAGCGCTCGAGCTGGCGGCGCTGTACCCGTCGTACGAGCACGGCGATCAGGATTGGGAGGCGATCAAAGCGGAAATCGAGGAGCTGCGCGAAAAAATCGCCCGCCTGGGCAATGTGAACCTCGATGCGATCGCCGAGCTGGAGGAGCTCACGCCGCGCTACGATAATCTCATCTCGCAGCGCGAGGACCTGCTCTCGGCGATTCGCCGGTTGGAGACGCTGATTGCGGAGCTGGACGCCGAGTCGCGCACCCGCTTCGCCGCCTGCTTCGAGCAGGTCCGCGGGCATTTCCAGGAGGTGTTTCGCAAGCTGTTCGGCGGCGGAAAGGCGGATATCATTCTGGAAGACCCGGAGCGCCTGCTGGAATGCGGGATCGAGATCATCGCCCGGCCACCGGGGAAGGAGCCGCAGTCGATCTCGCTACTTTCCGGCGGCGAGAAGGCGCTGACGGCGGTGGCGGTGTTGCTAGCGGTCTTCCGGACCAAGCCCTCGCCCTTCGCAATTTTGGATGAAGTTGACGCGGCTCTTGATGAATCGAACATTGATCGTTTCAATAATGTTCTGAATGAGTTCTTGACGGAGTCGCAATTCGTGGTAATCACACACAGTAAGCGGACCATGCAACGCGCGGATACGCTCTACGGCGTGACGATGGAGGAGCCGGGCGTGAGCAAACGCGTGAGTGTCCGCTTCGAGGAGTGCGTTGAAGCGCCATTCGTGGCGTGATGTGTTTCTCTGGTTGTTTCTTTGAGGTGCGCCATGGCTAAAAGGAAAGCCGCCAAGAAAAAGAGGAAGAAGGCTGCCAAGAAGAGGAAGGTCGGAAAGAAGAAAGTAGCCAAGAAGAAGAAGGCCAAGAAGAGGAAGAAGGCCAAGAAGGCTACCAAGAAGAAGAGGAAAGCCACCAAGCGCAGGGGTATCTGCTAGCAAGCCCGGCGTATCAGCACTTGCCCGGTGATCGGGGCGAGCTGTGAGGCTCCGCTGCCACGGTCGCCGCTGTCGGCCTGATCGACGTGGATGCCGGTTGGCGGCCGGCGGCCGCAAGTACGCCGTAGCACAGTGACATGTGCGCAGTCGGCGTGACCAGCGGGCTGAGACAGTCGCAGGATCAGTTCGGGCAGGAAACGGGCTTCCCTCTTCGGGGCGACATACGCAGCGCCGATTACGCACTGCGGCGTTGTTTGCGCGCGATGACCCGGGGCGACCTGCAGTGGCGCTTGCGTTCATCCGCCGGCTCGGTGCTGCGTTTGTCCGATCCTGTTTCGCTCCCCATGGGCGCGGCGGGGAGTGTTTCGCCGCGCCGCCACGCGCGTTTGCCGTTGCGGCAGCGCTCTTGCTATGCGTGGATGAGCAGGGTGGATTCGGCCGGGAGATTGTCGGCCACGCCCGAGATCACGTCCCCACGCAGGGCGCGCATCACCCCGACCCGCCGTGATACCCCCAGGATCACCAAGTCGGCCGCGTACGTCGCGGAGAAGTCCAGGATGACGTCTGCCGGATCGTGGCTGACGCAGTAGATTTCCTGGAGCGGCACACTGTACTCGCGGGCCAGCTCGCCGGCCGCCCCGAACAGGACGGATGCTTCCGCGTCCTCCTCCGGGGTGAGGGGGTGCTCCTGTCCGCCGAAGAGAACGGCGATGTCACGTACGAACAAGACGAACAGATTTGCGCTGCGCTGGTGGGCCTCTTCGAACGCGAAGCGGAGCAAGTTGAGGTTGCCGCGCGTGGCTACCAGGATGCGACCTCTGGCCGGGTCGAAGGGGGGCGGGGCCGGACGTTCTTCGGCGGGCACCACCGCCGCCGGCACTTCCGGAGCAGGCACGGGAACCCACTTGGTCAGTGTCCGCAGCGTCATCCCACCGGCAACGATCACGGTCAGGAACAGCAACGCGGGCCAATTCGTCCCCGCGATCGTCAGCCAGATCAGCCCCATGACGACGGCCAGCACCCACAGCCCGAGGCGTGCCGGCTTGATGATCTGCAGCGCGCGGTTGTAGGCGCACGAGCCGAGGTTGATCGCAATCGCACCGACCACGCCGATCGCGTACAGCGTGGCGAGCGTCTGCACGTCCTGCGCGATAACGCAGACGATCACCGGCAGCCCGCACGCCGCAATCAGGCAGTAACCCGGCACCCCGTAGTTGTTGAGCCGCGAGAACGGCTCGGGCAGCTCTCGATCGCGGCTCATTGCATACTGGATGCTGATCATGGCGGTGATCGCGGTGTTGGTCGCCGACAGCAGCAGCAGGCCGAAGATGATGCTGGCCACCGCGGCGAACGTATGCCCGACGTACTCCTCGGCGACGACATAAAGCACTTGGTCCTTCACGGCGTGCTCATATTCGGTGATCGCATCGGGGGCCTTGTTCGCGATGATGCCGTCGACGCCCAGCTCGCCGAGGTTAGGGATGCTGACGACCACCAGCACGAGGATCAGGTTCAGCAGGACGACCTCGGAAACGACCGGCCAGATCGAGAGTCTCGACGTACGTTTGACCGGCTTGACCATGATCCCGGTCATGTTCGCGATCGACTCGACGCCCGACAGCGCCAGCACAACCGCCACGAACGTCAGCCACATGTTCCACGAACTGCCCGTCGGCGGCGTGATCACCCCCCAACCGGCCGGCACGTGCTTGATGGTCAGTGACGCCAGCGCGGCGGTGATGGCGATTGCGGAAACCGCCACCAGCAGGGCGAACGTCCCCGCCCGTTTTGAGCCAACGTAGTTCAGCAGACCCAGCAGGCCGATCGCGATCACGCTGATCCACGGGGCCAGGCTGCGGTCCAGACCGAACGGACCGCCGATGTAGATGACGGCTACATAGGTGGAGATGGCGGCCGTAACGACGTAATTGGCAAACAGCAGCAGCGCGCCGACGACACCCAGCGTCGGATGGAGCATGCGTCCGGAGGAATACACCCCGCCGCCGTCCGGATTCACCCGGCAGACGACCGTGTAGGCCCAGCCGACCAGCAGGACCAGGGCGCAGATCGCGGCCACGTAGTAGGGGGCGGCGGTGCCGGCGTAGAACAACGCCAGGCCGAGCACGTACAGCCGGCTGGTGCCCAGGTCGCCGAAGAACATCGGCCCGGCCAGGTACCAGCGCAAGTCTCGG
>JAUWXH010000360.1 GCA_030616465.1 Planctomycetota bacterium
GCTGATCTACCTCGGGGTCGTGGCGGGCGTCGGGGCGTTGCTGTTTTTCATCGTCGGTCCGGTACGTCGCGGGCTGTTCCGGACGCGTCCTGTCCAGCGTGCCGTGCTGCGCTTGCCCGTGGTGGGCAAGGCCCTCCGGACGCTGGCGCTGTCGCGCTTGGCATGGTCGCTGCACCTGACCTTGAAGGCCGGGATGGAGGTCCGCCGGGCGTTGCGTCTGAGCCTCCGCAGCACGCGCAACGTCCGATACACCGACCAAATCGACCAAATCGACGCGGAAATCGCCCGGGGCAACCCGATCTACGACACGTTCGCTCAAGCAGGCGGCTATCCGAGCGACTTCCTCGATACGCTGGCCGTCGGCGAGCAGAGCGGCAGGCTGGTCGAATCGATGGGCCTGCTGGCGCGACAGTACCGCGACCGGGCAAACGTGGCCCTGGCTACTCTGACGGCGTTTGCCGGTTTTGCCGTGTGGGCGACAATCGCGCTGCTGATCATCGCCTTGATCTTCCGTTTGTTCATGTTCTACATAGGAACGATCTACGATGCGATGGAAATCTAGCGGCCGCTTGCGGCTTCGCACGCCGGTTTCGCATTTACCGTGGAGCCACAAGCGGCTAGAATGGCCCCGCAAACACACCGGCAGTTCCCAGATTCACTCAAAAGGGATTCCATGCGCACGTTCCTGGTAACCGGGGGAGCCGGGTTCATCGGCTCGCACATCGCCGAGACGCTGGCCGAGCGGGGCGATCGGGTGCGAGTGCTCGACAACCTCAGCACCGGCCACCTGTCGAATATGGACGGCTTCCGCGACCGGATCGAGTTTGTCGAGGGCGACCTGGTCGACGCCGACCTCGTGGCCGGGGTGGTCGAGGGCGTGGACTGCATCTTCCACCAGGCCGCGCTGGCCTCGGTGCCGCGAAGCGTCGAAGCGCCGCTGGATACCAACGCGGCCTGCGTGACCGGCACGGTGACGCTGCTGGACGCCGCACGCAAGGCCGGAGTGCGGCGACTCGTCTATGCGGCCTCCAGCAGCGCCTACGGCGATCAGCCCACCAGCAGCAAGCGCGAAACCGACCTGCCGGTGCCCATCTCGCCTTACGGAGCCGCCAAAGTGGCCGCCGAGTTCTACTGCCAGGCCTTCACCGCGACCTACGGCTTCCAGACCGTGTGCATTCGCTACTTCAACGTCTTCGGCCCGCGACAGGACCCCGATAGCCCGTATTCCGCCGTGATCCCGCTGTTCATCACCGCCATACTCGAGAGGCGCCAGCCGGTGATCTACGGCGACGGGCTACAGTCGCGCGATTTCACCTACGTGTCCAACGTGGTGGGCGCCAACCTGCTGGCGGCCGAGGCTGCTGCCGAAAAGGTCTCCGGGCGGATGTTCAATGCGGCCAACGGACGGTCGACCAACCTGCTGACGTTGATCGACGTGCTCAACCGCCTGTTGGGCACCAGCGTAAAGCCCCGGTTCGACGCCCCGCGCCCCGGCGACGTGTACGAAAGCCTGGCCGACATTACCCAGGCCCGAGAGTATCTCGGCTACGAACCGAAAGTCGGCTTTGAAGAAGGACTCCGCCAATCGATCGACTACTATCGCCAGTTGGCCGAGGGCAGTAGGCGGTAGGCAGTAGGCAGTAGGCAGGAGGCAGTAGGCGGTAGGCAGTAGGCAGTAGGCGGTAGGCAGAGCGTGGTTCTCGGCACAAAACGCCCACGGACGGCGTTCCGTGGGGTTGGTGGGCAGTAGGCAGTAGGCGGTAGGCGGTTGTTTCTCTTCCAAGCCCACGGGCTGCGCCCCGTGGGACTTGCCCCACGCCTCCCCGCCCCCGTTCTCATCGCCAGCGGCGAAACAAGAAGGGGTCATGGCGATGCGGCCCAGCGGAGGGGTGCGGCCCTGACCAAATCCGCGCTTCGGCGGCGACCTACTACCTCATGACATTTGAATTTGTGGGTGCCTGGGGCATAGCGCAGCGGTGCCCCAGTTTTCATGGCCTGGGGCTTCGCTGCGCTCAGCCGCCAGCCACCCAACTGCCAAGAACAGATGGCATGAGGTAATATTATTTGATAGAATTCCGCGCACGAAACGCCCGCTTTGGCCGCGTCCGATGAACACCACGCAGACCGAACAACGGCCCGAACAGAGCCGCGAAAGCAGGTCCATCGCCCAAAAAAAGCTGGTGACGGTCGCCACCTACAACGAGATGGAGAACCTGCCAGACCTGGTTGAACACATCTTCCAGGTCGTGCCCGAGGTCGACGTGCTGGTGATCGACGACAATTCACCGGACGGCACCGGCCGGTGGTGCGACCAGCAGGGGGCCGGAGAGCGGCGCCTGCATTGCCTGCACCGGGAGGGCAAGCTGGGGTTGGGCACGGCCACGATCGCGGGCATGAAGTACGGCATCGAGCAGGGGTACGAGTACGTGCTGAACATGGACGCCGATTTCAGCCACCACCCCCGCTATCTGCCCGACCTGATCGCCGGCATGGACCCGCCGGACGGCCCGGCCGTGGACGTGATGATCGGCTCCCGCTACGTGCCCGGCGGCGGCGTGGAAGGCTGGCCCCTGCACCGAAAACTGATGAGCCGCGGGGTGAACTTCTACGCCCGGTGCCTGCTGGGGTTGAAATCCAGGGATTGCAGCGGTGCCTTCCGCTGTTACCGCACGGAGCTGCTCGGGAAGCTCGATTTCGACGCCGTGCGCAGCCGCGGATACTCGTTTCAGGAAGAGATCCTCTGGCACCTGAAGCGCCTGGGCGCCCGCTTCGGCGAGACTCCCATCGTGTTCGCCGACCGCCAGCGCGGGGCGTCGAAGATCAACAGCAAGGAAGCGGTGACCGCGCTGAAGATCATTTTCGCGCTCGGTCTGCGGAACGTGTTCGGAAAGTAGCCGCAAGACCGCATCGAATCACCGCCCTGCCATGAAGCCGCTTGCGGCTTCGCAAAAAACAAATCCACTACTCGTTACTTCTTCCCCGGAAGCAAGAAAACTAGGCTCTTCGCCAGCAGGGCCAACGCGGCGGCGGCCAGCAGGGCCAGCGAGCCCGGCTCGGGCACCGCGGAGACGGCGTAGCCGCTGAAATCGGTTACGGTGAAACTGGCGTACTGCCCGTTGTAGGTCAGATCGGCCGCGGCGTGCTCGGTCCACAGCGATCCGTCGTAATGCCAGAGATTCAGGTCCGACCGCAAGAAGCCCGGGCCCAAGTCGAACGAGAGATAAGCCGGATCGCCCTCGCTATAGGCGCCGGTGACCGCGAACGTCCAACCGCCCAGGACCAGGTCGCCGGGGTCCAGGAGCAATTCCAGGTCCGTGAGCGTGGTGCCGCCGATGGGCGTGGCAGTGAAGCCGACTTCGCTGGGGACATCCGCCGCGAGGAAGCTGGCCC
>JAUWXH010000420.1 GCA_030616465.1 Planctomycetota bacterium
CTGGCGGCGGAGCTAAGCACGATCACGATCGAGTTGCCGCCGCTTGTCGAGCGTCGCGAGGACCTGCCGCCGCTGGCCCAGTTGTTCCTCGAAGACGCCAACGCCCGCGGTTCCCGGCAGCTTGCCGGATTCACGCCCGAGGCCCTCGACCGACTGAACGCCTATCCGTGGCCGGGCAACGTGGACGAATTGGCGGAAGTGGTGGCCGAAGCGCATAAGCAGGCCGAAGGGCCGGAGATCGGCCTGGATGATCTGCCCGAGCGAATCCGCCTGGCCGTTCACGCGGCGGCTCATCCACCCCGGCCGGAAGAGACGATCGTGCTGGACGAATTCCTTGCCCGCATCGAGCGCGAGTTGCTCCGGCGTGCGCTGCGTCAGGCCAAGGGCAACAAGGCCAAGGCCGCCCGGCTGTTGGGCATGACCAGGCCGCGGCTTTATCGGCGGCTGGTGCAGTTGGGGTTGGAGGAGGGGGAGCAGGAAGTAAGCGGTAGGCAGTAGGCAGTAGGCGGTGGGCAGAAGGTCGTCAAAGCCCACGGACGGCGCTCCGTGGGACCGGCGTTTGAGTAGACGCAGTTCAAGCACGCTCATTGAGCGATTGTCACAAGACGGTTCCGTATGGAAAACACCACTCCCAAACTGATCCTCTGCGAGCGCACCGGCCGCTGGGCGGTGGGGCTGCGGCGGGAGCTGGGCGATGTGGGCGTGAGGGTCTACGAAACCCGAAGCCTGGCGCACTGCTGGGAAGTGCTCGCCGAAAGCCCGGCCGGGTTCGTGGTGGTAGAGCTGACTCGCGCCAACATCGACGGCCTGTTGCGGCGGATGGCCCGGCTTCAGGCCGATTTCCCGCGTGCCCGGGTGGCGGTGGTTGCCGATCGGGCGTTGTCCGACCACGAGTGGCTGCTGCGTGAGGCGGGAGCGGTCCACTTCACCTGTTCGCCCCGCCGGCTCGGCCCGTTGGCCCGGCTGGCCGTGCGACACCTCGAACAGGTGCCCGTCCCACCGCAAACCCCGACCGAGCGGATCTGGGCGAGCCTGCCGTGGAAGGAAGGCGATAGGCGGTAGGCAGTAGGCAGTAGGCGGTAGGTGGTGGGCAGAAAGTCGTTTTCGAGCCCCAAAGCCCACGGACTGCGGTCCGTGTGACTGGCGCAGGTCGAAGCCATGCCGCCGGGGGTAATTCTGATTGCTCACACGCGCAGGCCGAGCTTGCCGGCGAGTCTTTCCAAGGCGAGGGAGCAATCATCTCGGGCAAGATGCACGTGGATCAGGCTCATGGCGGTGGTGTCGGCCCGGGCCGCGCGGATCGCTTTGTCGAACTGGCCCTCGGTACGCACCTCGTATCCGGTTCCGCCCCCGAGCACCTCCGGCAGCTTGTGATACTGCCAGGGATGGATATCATTGAACGGGTGATCCCCGGCATGAAGCAGGCGTTCGGTGCCGTAGCCTTCGTTGTCCAGCACGATGATGACGGGATTGTCTTTGCGGCGGACGATCGTCGACAGCTCCATGCCGGTCATCTGGAACGCCCCGTCGCCGACCAACACCACCGGGCGCAGGTCGGGGCGCGCGACCATGGTTCCCAGCGCGGCCGGCACGGCGAACCCCATCGAGGTGTAATACGCCGGGCTGAGAAACTCGGTGCGGCGATGGATCACCAGCTCGCAGGAGGCGAACAGGGCGTCGCCGATGTCGGCGATCACCACGGTGGATTCGTCCAGCGACCGGTTCAGGCGCACGATCAACCGCCGGATGGTGATCGGATCGTCCGGGCGGAGTTGGAAGGGTTCCGCGTCGCCGCCCGGCCGGGGTGGCAGCGGGCGCCGAGGGACCTTGAGGTTCGCGGCCACCAGTCCGTTGATGAAATCGGACAACAACACGCAGTGGTAATGGTGGTGGCTGATTTGCAAGGATTCGCTGGTGGCATAGATGCACTTTGCCGGATCCAGGTTGGCGGTGTAGATCCCCAGGTTGATGTCCGTCATGAACGCCCCCAGCAGGATCACGCAGTCGCTCTCCTCGACCAGGCGGGTGACTTCCTCGCGGCCCATGGCCCCTTCGTAGATGCCGGTGAACAGGGGGTGTGTCTCGCCGATCACGCTCTTGCCGAGCATGGTGGTGGTGATCGGAATGCCCGCGCCTTCGGCCAGGGCCAGCAGCCGGTCCTGCAATTCGAAGCGGTGGATTTCCACGCCCGCCACGATCACCACCCGGCGGCTCCGTGAAATCCGCCGCGTTGCTTCGGCCACCGCTTCCTTGAGCGCCTCGGGCTCGCTTAACGGCTGGCGAGAGGTCGGCGTGTGAGGGCCTTCCGGGACCACGCCCACCATGTCGCGGGGCAGTTCGATATAGCCGGGCCGATGAAAACGCACCACCTCGCTGAGCACCCGATCGATCTCGCGGAAAGCGATCGTCGGGTCCTCCAACTCCGCGTCGGCGGCGCAGAAACGGCGAAACACCTCGGCCTGGGTGTGGAAATCCTTCACCTTGTGGTGCAACAGCGGATTGTTGTACCGCTCGCGCATCCCGGGCGAGCCGCTGATCACCACCACGGGCGACTTCTCGGCATAGGCGCCGGCGATGGAGTTGCACAGGCTCAGACCGCCCACGCAGTACGTGATACACGCGGCCCCGATGCCGTTGATGCGCGCGTAGGCATCCGTGGCGTAGCCGGCGCAGTCTTCGCGCGTGCAGCCCACGACGTTGATCGGGCTGGCGTCGAGCTGCGCATAGAAACTCAGCACGTAATCACCCGGCACGCCGAATACGTCCCGCACGCCGTAGTCCATCAGCCGCTTGATCAGGTAGTCGCCGATAGTCATGCCGGACACGGCGGCCTGGCGGGCGGGCGATTTGCGCGTCGCGTCGGTAGCTTCGATAGAGGACATGGTGGCGATCAGTCGTTTCTGCTCTTCGGCACCAGGGCC
>JAUWXH010000004.1 GCA_030616465.1 Planctomycetota bacterium
GGCGGCGTAGAGGTCGTTGTCAGAGCGGTCGTGCATAGGGGCTCCGGCGACCGGCACGTTTGGTGCTCAAATCCGTCCGGCAGCGCTGAAGCGATGGGGCACCCTGCGGAGGCGCGCGGAGGACGCAGCGCCTGTCTAGGAATTATAGGCAGGGCACAGGGATCGAGGGATCGAGGGATCAAGGGAACGAGGGATAGCGGGGAATTGGCGGTTTTTGGCGGGTTTTTGGCGGGGTTTGATACAGCAGAGCTCCGCTCGGAAGATTCACCACGGAGCACACAGAGATCGCAGAGGGGCGGCGAGTGCCCCGGCGTTTCAAGGCTGGGGGACGGCCCTCGCGGGAGAGAAGACACTGCTCGAGCGCAGTGGCACACGCACAATCGTTCAGGGTTCGAAGAATGCCCCGCCCCCAATGGTACGTTCATTCGTTCGTAGCGTACAGGCGAAACAGAAACAGTAGCAACGATTCAGTTCGATCGACTATGGCTTGGAGTTGGCGATCCGTCAATCGTGACGTTATTGCGTGTGTTCCGCTCTGCAGAGCGTTCATGAGGGTAAGCGCTGAATCGACGTCGGCGCTAACAAATTCGGATAACGGATCAACATTGATTCCTCGGCTGATGTATAGCAGTCTGCCCCGTCTCGTTGGACGTCCGTTGTGGTACAAGTTCGGGGCGTCAGTCCAAGCCCGGACGTCATCGTCCGGCGCCAAATGATGGAGAACCTGAGTGAGCAGCTCTCGCACAGAGGTTGTCACATGGCGCGCACGATCCGGGTTGGATTCATGGATTGCGGCACGCGCGCCGTGCATGACGTTGTCGAGATTCGGATGAAGCTGCTGAAGCCAATCGTCAATTGGTCGCTCGTCTGGCGCTAGAACTGTGTCGTCTACATCGCGCGGGGCCTGTTCATCCTTGGGAATCGTGATCTCTTCTAGAAGGGCAGCTTCGCGGTAGACCTCTAACGGGACACGTTGCGTGACTAGAGGAGCAAGCTCTGCAAGAAAGGATGGCTGAGTACGAATGAAGTCAAACAGCCTCTCGTACGTCGTTGCGAACTTGTCGAGGCCGAAACGAAGCGATTGGTGAAAGGATTCATTTGCCTGAATCGCTGCGCCGAGACGGTACGATTCCAGTTGCATAAACCGTGATTGCGCAGCTAGTGAGGCAGACAGCATTGAGGATACGTGGCTCTTAAGAGTGAGTTGGGCAACTTCATCTCGTAATGGGATGTTGTGTGTAAGCTCTTGCCATCGTCGCTCGCGTTCAATGGCGGGACATATGACAGATTCGAGCGAACGCGTCGACTCGAGGATCGATTTGATTGAGGAATTTGCCGCCGTTAGAGCGCGGACTGATGAAGATACACTATCGACGTCCGAAATCCGACTGAGAGAAGACGAGAGCGCAGCGATGGACGATGCTTCGAAAGCGGCGCGTTTGGCAATTGCCTTTCGGGCTGCGTCGATTGCTGTGGAAGGCGCGAGTGATTGAACCGCCCTATCATAAATGCGGCGAGACTCTGCGATCTGGCGTGCTAATTGGGCTATTGTCGCCATTTGTTCTTGTCCTCGGTTAGAGGATTACATTAGCGGGATAATGTCGATGTATATAGTGTGCGGGTGAACCCGTTTTGCGACTTTGCTTGCAGATAACGCTCCAACGGGATATGTGCGTAGAGGACCTTTGGTCGACGGGTTAGGGCGCGTCGGCCCGTGTCGAGGCGTCTTATCTGGTTTGCGCACCATGTGCCGGCCCGCGGTGCCACCGGCGGCTTGTCCGCCAATGTCTACCGCACGCAGGTATTATACTGGGTTACCGAAAATAGGTCAAACGGCGACACAAGGCCGGGCGGGGCGACGGGCTTAAGTGTTCTAGCTATCCGCGGCGGGGCTAGCGGCGGTCGCCGCCGCGCACCGGCTATTAGCCGGTGCCACACGAATTACCCCTCGCTGGCGCTTCGGGCTCGGATTGGCCGCTTCCCCATAGTCTGGGTGCGAGAAAGGATTCTCGCACCAGACACTCCCACAGAAGACGGCCGGTACGGGGCCCGGCCGCTACGCTGGCTTCGTGCCTCCTAGGCAAATGCGTACGTGAACTCGCCTTGCTCGGTTGCGCCGAGTTTGAGGGTCGCGGGTTTCTTGTCTTCGCCCATGACTTCGAGCAGGCGGCGGGCGATTTCGGGGAGGATGGTTTCGTTGATGATCAGGTTGATGTTGCGGGCGCCGGTGGTCATTACGTCGCAACGGGCGGCGATGGCGTCGCCGACCGCCGGCTCGATTTCCAGACCCATGCGGTAGACCGTCTCCAGCCGCTCGCGGATCTTGTTCAGCTTGATATCGACGATCTTCCGCATCGTGTCCGGGTGCAGCGGGTAGAAGGGAATCACCGTCAGGCGGCCGATGAACGCCGGCGTGAAGCGCTTCTCCAGGATCGGCTGGACGGCCTTGCGCAGCTCGTCGAGCGAGGGCATGTCGTTCGGGTCCTGGGACATCTCCATGACCATGTCGCTGCCTTCGTTGCTGGTGAGCATGATCACGGTGTTCTTGAACGAGGCGACGCGCCCCTCGCTGTCCTGGAGCTCGCCCTTGTCGAAGACCTGCATGAACAGCAGGTTGACGTCCATGTGGGCCTTTTCCATCTCGTCGAGCAGGACGACGCTGTAGGGCCGTTGGCGGACGGCCTCGGTCAGCACGCCGCCTTCGCCGTAGCCGACCAGCCCGGGGGCCGAGCCGATCAGGCGCGAGACGTTCATCGAGCTGGAATACTCGGTCATGTTGATGCTGGTCATGAAGCGTTCGCCGCCGAAGATCAGGTCGGCAACCGCCAGGCCGGTTTCGGTCTTGCCGGTGCCGGACGGGCCGACCATGAAGATGACGGCCAGCGGGAGCTTGGGGTCCTGGAGCTTGCCGCTGGCGATGCGCAGGCGTTTGCCGATCTCGTGGATGGCGTGGTCCTGGCCGATGATGCGCTGGCCGATGCGGTCCTCGAAGTGCAGGATGGCTTCGGCCTGGTCGCGGACCATCTTGCCGGCGGGGATGCCGGTCCAGTCGCTGAGCACCTGGGCGACCACGTCGCCGTCCACGTGGAGCGGGACCAGCGGGGTTTGCTTGCCGACGAAGTCGTCGAGCTTCTCGGTGGCGGCGGTGAGGTCGGCGCGGATGTCGTCGAGGGTACGCTTTGGCTCAGCGGCTTCGGCCGGGACGCCGGGAGTCTCGCGGGCGCGGACGCCCGCACTCCCCCCGGCCGGCTCGGCTGTGGCGATGGGCGCGGGCGGGGAGGCTTCGGGGATCGCGGCCGGAGGCTTGCCGTCGCCGTCTTCCGCCTTTCTGGCCTTCTCGACCTCCTCGCGCAGGCGGAGGACCTCCTGGGCCATGTCGCGCTCCTGCTTCCAGTGCTTTTCGAGCTCGTCGTACTTTTGCTGCTGCTCGACGCGCTCCTTCTTCAGGTCCGCCAGGTCGTCGGGGTCACCCGGATGGCCGGCTTCCGCGTCGCGCTCGATCGCCCGGATGGCGGTGTCGAGTTGGATGACGCGTCGGCGGATGTCTTCGAGCGGGCCGGGCGTGGTGTCCAGGCCGACCGCCACGCGGGCACTGGCGGTGTCAAGCAGCGAGATGGCCTTGCGCGGCAGTTGCTGATCGGAGAGATACTGGTTGGACATGGCGACCGCGGCGCGGACCGCGTCGTCGAGGATGCGCACCTTGTGATGGCCTTCGAACTTGTCCTTGGTCCCGCGCAGCATTTCGATCGCCACGTCCACCGAGGGCTCATCGAGCTTGATCAGCCCGAAGCGCTGCGCGAACGGGGGGTCTTTCTCGATGTATCGCTTGTATTCGGCCCAGGTGGTGGCCGCGATGGTACGCAGCTCGCCGCGGGCCAGGGCGGGCTTGAGCAGGTTGGCCGCGTCGGTGCCCGCCCCGCCGCCGCCGATCAGCGTATGTGCCTCGTCGATGAACAGGATGATCGGGTTAGCGGTGGCGTTGGATGCGTTGACCTCCTTGATGACTTCCTTGAGGCGGCGTTCGAACTCGCCCTTGACGTTGGCCCCGGCGTTGAGCAACCCGACGTCGAGCGAGCGGATGGTCACGTTGGCCATCACGTTCGGCACATCGCCGGCCACCACGCGCAGGGCGAAGCCCTCGGCAATGGCGGTTTTGCCGGTGCCCGGGTCGCCGACGATCAGCGGGTTGTTCTGGTAGCGGCGCATGAGGATGTCGGTGACCTGGCGGATTTCCTGCTCGCGGCCGATGACGGGATCCACGTTCCCATCGCGGGCGCGGGCGGTGAGGTCATAGGTGAACTGGGAGAGGGCGTCGCCCACGCCGGCGACGCCGGGCGCCGCGGCGGGGCGCTCGCCCGGGACGGCGACCTCGATCTCGCTCGATTCGCCGGTGATGTCGATGAACTTGGTCTTGAGCTCGTTCGCGACGATCTTGTTGAACTCTTCGGTGTAGTCGGTGAAGTAGGCCCGGCTGGGGTTGCGGACCAGGGCCAGCACCAGGGCGGCGGAGCGGATCTTCGGCAGCGACAATTCCAGCGACGCGATCTGCCAGGCTTCGCTGAGCCAATCGGCCAGGAAGGGGGAGAACTGCGGTCGGCCGCTGTTGCCGGTCTTGAGGTCCTCCAGCGACCGGTTGAGCGCCTGCCGCAGCTTGGAGACGTCCACCTTGAAGTGGTCGCAGATGCACATCAGGTCGCTCGAGCCGACATCGAGCAGCGGCGCGAGCATGTGCTCGATGGTGATTTCGTAATGGGTGCGATTGATGCAGGCGCCGGCGGCGGTCTCCAACGCACGAATGCAGACGTTGTTCAGTTGCTGCCGCAGAAGTTTCATGTCTACATGAGCCATGGTCTATTCACTCCAACTCCGCTAACCGTGGATCGGGTCTACGTAACCGACCTGCCAACTACAGTCTTGCCCGGCACCGCTAGCCCGCCGGGCGCGGCACGTTGAATATAACCGACTTGTCGTCGCCAGGCTGCGACTTGAGCCAGCTTGTCCACGAGAGTCGGCCGAGCATCCCCTGCTCGCCCAGCGGTGTTTCCGGCACCTCGTCGCCGCGCAGCGTCACCTGAACATCGAAATCCAGCGGGTCGTCGCAGTAGAAGGTGACGAGCTCGCGGAGCTCGGCGGCCTCGTCGCCGGGCGGCAGGAAGCGCAGGTAGTGCTCGAAGCCGACCGGCCCGATTTTCACACGGAACTTGCCGCTGCGGTCGTACACGCGTTCACCGAGCAGGAAGTCCTCACCCAGGGAGCATTTGCCGAAGCCGAGGCGGTTCTGGTCGCTGGGCTGGATGGTCAGCCAGCGTCCGACGCACGGCTCCAGGTCGAAATCGACATTCTTGAAGAAGTCGCGCAACAACCCGCTGAGGCCCGTTGCCGACCGCGGCCGCTGCATGAGCAGCCCCGTATAACGGAACAGCCGCACCGCCGGGACCTGCAGGGCCTCGTCCAGGTGCGCGGTGGCGATGCCCAGGAACCCGCGGACGACCTGGGAGATTGGGTCGCGGCCGTCCGCGCGGAACTCGACGTAGTAGCGGTATTTCTTCCAAACGCGATACAGCAGCGAGTAGATCCGATGGTGGAACAGATCGAGGAACTCGCGCACCATCTGATCGTCTTCCTGCTCGGGCAGCAGTTGCTCGGTGAAGTGCGTCGCCAGCGGCGAATCGCTGCCATACAGCCCCAGGAAGGTCGTGGTCAACTGCAGGCGCCCCTCTCCGTCGCCGATGCCGTCGCGCCATGCGGCGCTGTCGAGGTCGGCGGCGGGGAACCCGAGGCTGAGGGCCGGGCGGACCCGGATCCGCTCCGCGTGGGCCGGGCCGAGCTGCCCGATGAGCGGGGCGTCGCGCTCGATCCGCTCGACCAGGTGCAGGAGCTGGAAGAACTCGAACGAGCGCGGTCCGCGCAGCACCCAGCGGACTAGAGGATGCTCTGCTGTCCAAGACGGGGCGTCCACCGATAGACCTCACCAAACTTCGTTCCCCGAACGGTCAATTCCGTAAACGCGTTAATCGAGGCGTACAGCGCGAGAAACTCATTGAGCACGGTGGCGAAGACGTACATGTCGCCTTCGCCGGCGAAGCTCGCCTCGTTCATGTCCAGGCGGAGGGCCGTGCCGCGGATCGGGGCTCCGTGAATCAGGCGCTCGGCGGGCTTGGCCTCCAGCGCGACCAGGCCCTCGAGCCGCAGCACGTTTTCGCGAGCCGCCTGGCGGTCGTAAAGGGCCTGGTAGTTGTATAACTCCAAAATGCCGCGCAACGCCTCGACCGACGTGAGCGACAGGTAGTTCAGCGACAAGTGCGAGATCAAGCGCCAGTGCAAACCACGGCCCAGCGGCGGGCGCAGCGAGCGACTGATCGGCGTAATGTTGCGAAACTTGGCGAACTCCGGCGAGTCGGTGGTGGGCACGCTCACGTCGCCGGCCTTCAGGCGCGACGCCAGGTTGCGGTTGGAGACGTTCAGGTCGATGGAGATACTCTCAGTGGGCGGGACGACGTGCTTCTGATCAGCTGAGACGAACGAGATGTAGGTATCGGTCCCCTCGCCCACCACCGCGTCGTATAGGCGCGTCTGGTAGTAGATCGCGTCGTTGCCGGCCCCGCCGCCCACGTGTTGGAAGGCGTGCAGCGGGGGGTACTCGCGTCGCGCGGCCTCACCCTGCACCAGCCCGACCACCCGGTCAACCGAGTAGATCTCGAAGTGGTCGGGCGGGGTGCCGCCGATCGTGCTGGGCCGGATGCGGTACTGCGTTCGGCTATGGTCGACGCGGACCCCGTCCGCCGAGTGCTTGAATAGGTTAACGATCGGCGTGCAGAACAAGCGGAGCGAGGCCGTCTCGACGCGCAGGTCGTCTTCGGGCCGGCGGGAGAACGGCACCAGGATCTCGAAATTCTTGCCGGGCTCGAGCGCCGCCAGTTTCTCCAGACCCTCGAAGTCGATGAAGTAGAACTTGGCCGGGCAGGTGAAGTACTCCTGGAGGAAGCGGTAGCCGGCGAACGAGTGCTCGGGGTAGGGCAGGACGGCCTCCTGGCGGGTAAACCCACCGGCCTTGATGTTGCGGGTAGGCAGGCGGAAGCTGCGACCGCTGGCCGGGTCGCGGACCTCGACGTGCCGGGCGTAGCGCATCAGCCACAGGTAGAGCGCTGAAGCGCGAACCACCTCATCCGCCAGGAAGAACCGCAGCCGGCGCAACTTCATCTGGGCCAGGGGGACCTTTCCGGTCGCCTGCAACGTGATGCGCAGTTGGGCGTCGGCGGCCATGGGCCTATCGAGCGTGGCGGAGGCGACGCCCAATGGGGCCAGCTCGACGTCGCAGCACGTCTGGAAGTGGCAGGCCGTCCCGTCCACGGGGACCGATTCCACGCTCGTGCCGCGCGGCACGGTGATGACGTCGGTGAGCTGCTGGGCCAGCGGCTGGAAGGCCAGGATCCCGGTCGAGGGCACGGGCCGCAGGTAGTGGGGCCACAGCAGCGACATCATCGACTGGAAAAGCTCGGGGATTTCGTCGTCCAGCTTTTGGCGCAGCCGGCCGGTCAGGAACGCGACGCCCTCCAGCAGCCGCTCCACGTCCGGGTCGGCACCGGTGGCCTCCAGCATGTGGGCCACGGTAGGGTGGGCGACGGCGAACTCGCGCCCCATCTCGCGGAGAAACGCCAGCTCTTCCTGATAGTAAATGTTGTACATGTCGACCTTCGACCTGGCCCTTGAAAAGTCGCCCGCTGATGCGCCAAGTAATGTAACGTTCCGCGACCCGCTTGGCCAGCCGCTGGACGGGCGCAACCGGTGTGACCACCCCGGCTGTCTACGGCCCACCTTCCCGCCGACCGCTACCGCACAACCAGGCGACCCTGCTCGCCCACGTACGTTTCGAACCGCACGGCGGTACGCTCCTCCTCATCCACGACCAGCCCGGAGATCTCGAAGCGCAGTTCGAGCCCGTCGGTGTGCGGCGCGTGCCGAACGGTGACATTCCTCAACCGCGGCTCGTAGCGCTCGATGGTGCTGCGGATGGCGGCGGCAAAGCTGCCGATCGAGTCCGGCATGCTCCCGCGCACTTCGGTCATGTGCGGCAGGCCGTAGCGTGGGTCCGTCAAGCAGTTGCCGTGGCAGGTGTTCAGCAGGTTCTGCAAGTTGGTGAGGATCGAGTCGAAGATCTCCCGGCTGGAGACGCGCAGGTGTCGCTCACCCGTGGGGCCGGGGTTGCGCAACCGTTCGAGCAAGGTCCGTTGAATCGCCATGTGGCTCTCCGCCACGCTGCGTACGTTCGGTACCCAAAATCGGTGGCATCGCCGGCGCCAGTATCGCGGTCCGCGAGCGGCGCGTAAAGGGATTGTTGACGCTGCGCGGAAACGGGCCGGAGTCGCCGTCCTGGAGGCCTCCGGGGCAGGATGGGCTCCCTGGAGTGGTCAGATGGGCACGAGGCGCGGCGAGAAGGGCCGCTTTCGCTTCAATCGGGTAGCTCGCCCGGGTAGGATGGCTGCTTGAGGTGCGATAATTGGGAAATGTCGGCTTGGAGGAGATTCACGATGGTCGGGAGAAGGACTGCGTGTACGAAGCGGTTCGGTGGTGCGGTTTTCCTGGCGTTGGCCGGTGGGGTGCTCGTCTGCCTGTTTTGGCCTTTGGCGTCCCATGCGTGCACGTCGTTCGTGCTGAGTGACGGTGAGCGTGTGCTCTTGGGATCGAACTTCGACAACGACTTTAAGCCGGGAATGCTCTACGTCAACAAGCGCGGCGTGCGCAAGACCGGTCTGGATCTCAATGACCAAAGCTCATCGGCGCGCTGGACGTCGAAGTATGGTAGCGTCACGGTCAACACGGCTCCCTATCAATACGCCTGGGCCGGAATCAACGAGGCCGGCCTGGCGATCAGCACCATGCAATTAGGCAAGACCGCAGTGCCCCCGCCCGATGACCGCCCGTCCCTCATTTCGGCCGCCTGGGTGCAATACGTGCTCGACACCTGCGCCACGATTGACGAGGTCATCGAGGCCGAGAAGCAGATGCGCCTCAGTTACGGCGTGGACCACTACCTGGTCTGCGATGATTCGGGGGGCTGTCTGGTCATCGAGTTCATCGCGGGCAAGCCCCTCTTGCATCGCGGTGAGGACTTGCCGATCAGGGCCTTGGCAAACGCTCCCTACGCCCAGTGCATCGAGCTTATGCGGGCGACCTCTCGGATGCCCCGGAATCTGTCCTCCGAGTCGCGTATGGCCCGGCTCGACCGAATGGCGCGCACCTACAAGTCCAAAGGCAAGGACTCCGGCATCGACTACGCCTTCAATATGCTGCAGGAAGTATCGGCCCCGAGTACAACCTGGAGCCTGGTGTTCGACTTACGGGAACGGGCGCTGGTGTTCAGGACGTTCGAGAACCAACGCTCGCGGCGTGTAAACCTGCGAGTCTTGGATTTCTCCTGTGAGACTCCGGTCCGGATGCTTAACATGCACGCCAAGCTGCAAGGCGATATCACGGGTCAACTCGAAGAGTACTCACACGCAGCCATGGCTCAACATGCGCGCCGCGCGATCCGGTTTCACAAACCGGATTTCGGAGAGGACCTTATCGAACAGTCCATAACGCACGTGAAGAGCTTCGAGTGCGCCAAGACCGAGGACTAAGCGCAGAACAATCTAAGTTCCGTTCCCTCACGGTTTGACGATATGGCGTGTAGATCTGCGGGCGGAGCCGTTCTGCCGGCGCCGCGGGCGTAGCAGTTCCGCCACGCGCGAACGCGGCTCCGACTCCACCGGCGCCGAAACCTCGGCCCCCGCCTCCTCCAGCGCCTGGCGCCGCGCTGCGTACGTTCGGTACCCCAAATCGGTGGCATCGCCGGCGCCAGTATCGCGGTCCGCGAGCGGCGCGTAAAGGGATTGTTGACGCGGTGCCGGCCCCGGGCCACAATCTAAAGGGGGTACGCCGATTTTATCTGCGAGGAGGACGGCGATGCGTAGATTTGGAACATGCCTGGTGCTGCTGGCGTGTCTGTGGGCCGGTCCGATCGTCCAAGCAGACGTGGAGTACGATCTGCTGATACAGGAGTTCGAGCAAGCGCAGGAGCAATGGTTCCAGCAGCCTCGTGAGGCAGAGGTCTCTAAGCGACCAGCACACCCGGCGAAGGATTTCCTGCCTCGGTTCCGCCGCTACGCCGAAAAACACGCCGGCAGGTCGGAGGCCATTCCGGCCCTCGGGTGGATCGTCGGCGCTGCCGGGCAGATTTCGGACGGGCCGGGGAAACCAGGCGCTGATGTGACGTGGGCGCTCGAACGCCTGGCCAAAGATCACGCCGCGGACCCGGCCATCAAGGATGTGCTGCGCGATTTCCGGTACTCCGCGTACGACGTGGGCCCAGAACCGCTGATCGCGTTGTACGAGCGAGTCATCAAGGCCAACAGCGACAAGCAGGCCCGGGCCAGCGCCTCGTTCAACCTGGCCTTTACGCTCTTCCGCAGTTGGGGCGCGTCGGCGGAGGATGGCGAGGCACGCGGCACCGAGAAGAAGCGGGCGGAGAAGCTGTTTCGCAAGATCGTGCAGGAGTATCCGGACACCGACGCGGCGAAGCGGGCCGAGGGTTACGTTTTCGAGATCGAGCATTTGCAGATTGGCATGAAGGCGCCGGAGATCGTCGGGAGCGATGCGGACGGGAAGGAAATCCGGCTTTCACAGTTTCGCGGGCAAGTGGTTGTGCTGGACTTCTGGGGTTTCTGGTGAGGTCCTTGCCGCGCAATGCTCCCGCACGAGCGTGAGATGGTAAAACGGCTGGCGGATCAGCCGTTCACGCTGCTCGGGATCAACAGCGATTCGAGCCGGTCGGCTCTGAAGAAGATCCTGGAAGACGAGAAGATCACCTGGCCCAACATCTACAATGGCCCGGCCGGACAGGGCGAGATCGCCAACCGCTGGAACGTCCACGGCTGGCCGACCATCTACATCCTCGACCACGAGGGCATCATCCGCCACCGCGGCCTGCGCGATAAGGCGATGGAAGAGGCGGTCGTCGAACTGATCAAGAAGATCCCCGGCTGATCGGAGAAGGGGACGGACAAGCCCGGCTAAGACGGGTCTGCCTCGCTGAACGAGCCAGCCGCTTGCGCGGCGACGGCGTCTGCCAGGTGGGTCAACAGACCGTGCCAGGTCTCGCACAGCGGCGGCATTTCGTAGTGCAGCAGGTCGGCCAGCAGCACCATGTCACGGGCCTCGAACGCGTCGCGGAGCTCGCGCAGCTTCTCGGCCAACTCGCTGACGTATTCGCGTATGGGACGGTCGCCATATTCGACCGCCGTCAGGTCTTCGCCCAGCAAGGCGCAGCACCGCACGATGACCTGCTGGCCTGCCTGCCAGACGCCGACCAACTCGCCGACACGCCCCAGGGCCTCGGCGACCTGACCGGCGTTGAGTTGGTCCGCGACCTCCTGCTGGGCCCGGCCTGCCGCCGCGAGCTGCTCCGCGGCTTGGCGCAGGGCGTCGGCGACGATGGCGCGCGGGTCACCGGACTCCAGATCAACCTGGTCCTGCGGCGCAGGTGGCTGCGACAAACGCGCGTCGAGATCTTCGGGGAGCAGAAGCTGGCCGTTTACGGCGACGGAAACGACCAGCCGATCAGGCAGGTGTTCCGCACGAACCCGGTCAATGAGCGCTTGCAGCGTGTCCGCAGAAGCGAAGTCTGCCGCCATGCGTTGGCCGTCGAGCGTTACGATCATAAGTCGCTCTCCGTTTTCGGTGATATCGGACCATTGATGGCGGGCGGCTGAGCGCCCGGGCAATTCTTGCCGAGGTTGCCGGCCCCGCTATGATCCCAACCGTGATGAAACGCCGCCCCCGCTGGCTCGAAAACTGGCTCCAACGACACCAAAGCCCGCTGTCGTTCTGGCTGCACCTGGTCGGAATCCCGCTCACCATCGCCGCCGTCGTACTGGCCGGCTACCAGCTCTATCTGTCGCGCTGGGACCTGTGGTACCGGCCGGTGCTGCTGCTGGCGGCGGGTTACCTGCTGCAATTCGTCGGCCATCTCCACGAGGGGAACGACATGGGCGAGGTGATCCTCCTCAAACGGCTGCTCGGGCGGCCTTTTACCGCCGTTTCAGCCCGCTATGCGCGGGAAAAGCAGTAACGGGCCGGGCTGGGACCCTAATCGAGCTGGCGGCGGAGGAGTTCCGCAATGGGGGCGAAGACGGCTCGATTCTCTTCGTCGATCGCGGCCAACTCCTCGTGCGCGCGCGCCATTATTTCGAGCGTGTCCCGGTCGGGGCGGTCGCTGCCGCCGCATGGAACCGGCCGTACGTGCTCCGGCGGCTGGGCGGCGGCAAACTCGAACAAGGCCGCGATGCGCATTTTCGCGAACGAGGTCTGGCAACGCGGCGAGCAGCCGACCAGGCGTAGCTTGCCGCCGGCCGTCCGCTGCAGACGCTTCTGCAACCCGATGAGCCAACCGGCGAAGGTGCTATCCACCCAGTCGCAGCCCGTCAGATCAAGCGTGATGTTGGGTCCGGCCTTGTGCGCCGCGAGATAGTCCGAGACCAGCCGGTCGGCCGTCGAGCAGACCCGCTGCGTGGCCCGCTCGTTCACCGCCAGGTAGAGCCCGCCCGCGGCGCTGCCGACGCCGATCGCGGGTGTTTGATCGCTCATGGCACGAATCGCGGTGAATGGTCCATGTCTTCGGCGGCAAGTATACCACAAGTAGCAGCCCGGTGGTGGGGTGCATCGAAAGCGGCGCGACGCCAGGCAACGTCGGTTCGCGCCGGAGCTGACGGCACGAGGGCGGTCGGCCTTGCCCGGCGCCCGACGACCCGGCTACGATGGAACGAAGGGCGGCACTGTTCAGCGAAGCCGAGCCGTGCCCCCCCGGATGATACGAAGGGACGCCACGTGGAAGAGAAAACCGTCGCCGTCGTGGGAGCGTCGGCCGATCGCTCGAAGTACAGCAACAAATCCGTCCGGGCCCATCTCAAGCAGGGCTGGGAGGTCTACCCGGTCAATCCCAAGGGCGGCCAAATCGAAGGGCTCAAGGTCTACACTTCGCTGGCGGAAATCCCCGTCAAGCTCGATCGCGTGACGCTCTATCTGCCGCCGGCGATCGGCCTGAAAACGCTCCCGGCCATCGTGGCAGCGAACCCGGGCGAACTCTTCGTCAACCCCGGGGCCGAGAGCGACGAGCTGGTCGCCGAAGCCCAACGGCTCGGCCTGGACCCGATCTTGGCGTGCAGCATCGTGGACCTCGGCACCACGCCGGCGGAGTTCCCCGACTAGCGGCGCGCGAGCCCATAGCGACAAGCTTGTTTGTCCCCGCCGACCATCCGTTCCGGAGCTGTCTGGACGAACCGGTGTTGCCCGCGTGGAGGATGGTTATCATGGGGCCGGCCCGCGCGGAGCGTGGCCGTTTGAGGGACTTGATCAGCCGTGACACGTCGGCAACGGCAAGCAAACTTGTCCGCAGTCCTGGTCGGTCTGATCGCGACCGGCGTTGTCCTGTTGACGTACGGGCTGGGCGGGCTCGACTGGCTCGAGCTCACGACGCTGGATCTACGGTTCATCTACGCGAACTCGATCCGCGCGCATCCGGATATCGTTCGCATCGACATCGATGATCGTACGTTGGAGCTGGTGGGGCGCTGGCCCTGGCCGCGCGACAAGCAGGCGGCGCTCGTGTCGATTCCGCTCGAGGCGGGTGTTAAAGCGCTGCTGGTCGACTTGACCTGGGTCGAACAAGAGCCGTGGCGGACCGTCGCGCCGCCCGGCGGTGGGATTCTGTGGGATCCGCTGGAGTTGGCGGAGGAGCAGAATCCGGAGATTGCGTTCCCGGATTACGAGCTCCGGGCGGCGATGGCGCGAGCCGAGAACGTTTATGTCGCGTGCCACTACCCGGAACACGACCTGGAGCGCAGCCCGGGGTTCGAGGCAATCGTGGACGCGTTACTGGACGACGGTCACGAGGAGGCGCGCCGCCGGGCGCTGCAGCTTGAAACCGAACGCGCGCGGCACATCAAGGACGACCGGGAAAAGCGGAAGGATCCGCTCGCACGGGCGCGCATCGTCGCCGCCCTACAGGCGGCGCCCGGACTGAGCGCGGCCGCCACGGCGGAGCAGTTGGGCCTGCCGCGCGCTTTCGTAGTCGAGGCCTTCGAGCGCTGCCGACAAGCGGCCTTCCGGCGCGCCATCCGAATCTGGCTGGACGAGCAGCCCGACCGCTGGGAACGCGATCCCTGGGACCTGGTCCGTGCGCTGCACACGCACTTGGCCGGCCCCGGGCAATCGTTCGCGGACGACACGGAAGTGAAAGCAGTGTTGGCTGTGGCGCTGCACGAGGTGCTGGGCTACGAGGCGACGACCCGGGCCCAACTAGTCCCACTTGAGCGGGTAGCGAGCGTCGCCGAGCCACTCGAGGCGATCGTTCCGGTGAACTACCTGCTGGCGCGCGCGGCCAAACGCTGTGGCTTCGTCACGTTCAAGCCCGACCGCGACGGCATCATGCGCCGCGAGGCGCTCTTCGCCCGCCATGGCGATCGCGTCCTGACCCAACTCGCCTTCGGGCTGGCCTGCGACCTGCTCGGCGTGACGGCGGCCGACATCGTGGTGAAACCAAACCGGCTGGTACTTCGCCCGCACGGGACCGAGACCGCCCCACTTGTCATCCAACTCGATGACCACGGGCGCACGCTCGTGCCTTGGGTGCCGCCTGGCGGCGAGTCCGACGGCGCGGCAGCACAATCGCAGACCAGCGTGGAGCGCCGGTCCGCCCGTATCCCGGCGGCGATGATCTGGCAGGTACATGACCGGCGCCGGCTGATCGCCGAGAATAAACGCACGATTCGTGACACGCTCGAACGAGTGTTATCGAGTGACTACTTCGGCGACGCTGAGGAATATGCGCGACAACTCCACGAGATGAAACTGCTCCAGGCTGAGCTGCGCAACGCGCGGTATCACGGCTTAGCAGGGGCGATCGCGGAGCTCGAGCCCCGGCTGGCGGCCCTGGAGCGCACCGTCGCCGAACGCGAACAACACCAGTCGGCCCGCGTGCGGAGTGAGTACGCGCGGCTGAGTGGACTCCCGCCCGGACAGCTCTCGCCCGAGGAGAACCGCACTTTCGACATTGTCGAGCTTCTGGTCAGCGAACTCCGGAAGATCGAACGGCCACAGCACGCCAACACGAGCCTGCAAGCCGAGATCGAAGACACGCTGAGCTGGTTGCGGGAGAGAATCGCCGGGAAGATCTGTTTGATCGGGTATACCGCCACATCGTTGGCCGACATGAAGCCGATTCCGATCAGTAACAACGCCCCCGGCGTAACGGCCCACGCCAACTTGCTCAACGGGCTGCTCATGGGCCAAATGGTCCAATGGGCGCCCACTTCGCTCAACGTGGCCCTGGCCACCATCCTCGGCATCGGGGCCTGCGTGGTCAGCGTGTCGCGGCCACCGCGCGTGGCGCTGGCGATCGTCGTGTTGGCGGCTGTGGGGTTCGCAGCGCTGGCCGGCTGGCTGGCGTTCTACCGCTGGACCTACTGGGTGGCCCTCACGCCCGCGCTCGGCACGATGCTCTTGTCGTTCATCGCGATCACCATCTACCGCTACTTCTTCGTGGACTATGAGCGGCGGCAGCTCGCCACGGCTCTCGGCCAATATACCTCCAAGTCCATCGCCGAGAAGGTCGCCGACGATCCGGACCTCTGTCGGCGGGCGGAGATGCGCGAAGTGACCACGATGTTCACCGACCTGAAGGGGTTCACGACCATCTCGGAGCGCATCGGGGCCGAGCGGACGCAGAACCTGCTGAACGCCTGCCTGGGCCGTTTCACCGAAGTCATGCTGGCTCGCGAGGCGATGATCAACAAGTTCATCGGCGACGGCATCTTCGCCTTCTGGAACCCGGTCATCTACTCGCAGCCCGAGCACGCCCTGCTGGCCTGCGAAACCGCCATCGATCTGCTGCTCGGCCTGCGCGAGCTGATCGAGGAGCAGCGGCGGGCCGGCGGCGACGAAGCCTTCGGCGAGCTGGTGCTGCGGATCGGCGTGGCAACCGGAAATGCCATCGTCGGCCCCTGCGGCTCCGAACAGAAGTTCGATTACACCTGCATTGGCGACTCGGTGAACGTTGCCGCCCGGCTTGAATCGGCCAACAAGTTCTACGGTACGCAGATCCTGGTGAGCGAAGCGACGTGTCAACAGGTCGGCGACGCGTTCGCGTTCCGGCCGCTCGGGGGCGTGCAGGTCAAGGGAAAACGCCAGGCCGTGCAGATCGCCGAGTTGCTCGGCCGGACTGGACAGGTTGACGACGTGACACTGGCCTACGCAGAGGCGTTCGGGCAGGCGGTGGCGTTGTTTCAAAAGCGGGACTGGGCCGCAGCGCGTGAGGCATTCGGAGCCTGTTCCATCCAGCAACCGGACGACCTGGCCGCGCGCCACTACGCCGAGGCCGCGAAGATCTACCTCGAGCAGCCCCCGCCTGACGACTGGAACGGGGCCATCGAGCTGGCGGAGAAGTAGGCCCGCGTCTGCGGCGTGCGTCACTCTGCGTCTGCCCTCCCCACACCCCGGGTACCCACACGTGGCCAGCACGGGGCGCTTGCGGTATGCTCGCGGCTCCCGAACAGAGGTGAACGCAAGCAGGAGGCGTGCATGCCGCGACACGTGCTGCAACTGAATTACACCAACGTGCTGGATTCGGCCGTCGGCCCGGCCCACGGCCTGACGCTCGCGGAAATCCGGCGAAGCGAGCCGCGCGTCAAGGCGGTGGTTGCGCGCATCGAGCGCGAGCGCAAACGCGGATTGCACGGCTACCGCGATCTGCCCGCGGACCGCCAGATGCTGCGGATGGTCCGTGCCGCCGTGCAGCGCCACCGTGACGGGGTCGAGAACCTGGTGGTGCTGGGCATCGGCGGGTCGGCTTTGGGCAACATCGCCCTGCAACGGGCGCTCAATCGCCCATACCACAACCTGCTGGCGACCAAACACCGTCGCGGCCCGCGACTGTTCGTGATGGACAATGTCGATCCGGTGCAGTTTGCCAACCTGCTCGAATTCCTCGGCCCCGAGCTGCGCAAGACGCGGTTCAACGTAATCAGCAAGTCGGGCGAGACGGCCGAGACCGCGGCACAGTTCCTGATCGTGTGCGATCTGCTGGCCA
>JAUWXH010000266.1 GCA_030616465.1 Planctomycetota bacterium
CCTTACGCTCGACCGGACCAGCGCCACGCTCTCCAACGGCGAAGCCCAACGCATTCGGCTGGCGACACAGCTCGGCAGCAGGTTGGTCGGCGTGTGCTACGTCCTGGACGAGCCGACCATCGGCCTGCACCAGCGCGACAACGAACGCCTGCTGCGCTCCATCCGCCGACTCGTCGATATCGGCAACACCGTCCTGGTCGTCGAGCACGACGAGGACGTCATCCGCGCCGCCGACTACTTGATCGACATGGGGCCGGGTGCGGGCCTGCACGGCGGAAAGATTATCGCCCAGGGACCGGCCGAACAGGCCCTCAAGCACCCCCAGTCGATCACCGGCAAGTTCATTCGCGGCGAATACCACATCCCGCTGCCGGAGCAGCGGCGCAGGCCGCGTCGCTCCGATTTCGTCCAGGTCCTCGGGGCGTGCGAGAACAACCTCAGGACGATCGACGTGAGGTTCCCCACCGGCGTGTTCTGCGCGGTCACCGGCGTCAGCGGCAGCGGCAAGAGTACGCTGGTCTCGCAAACGCTCTTGCCGGCCCTGCGGCGACGACTCTACCGATCCCGCGAGCGACCCGGTGCGCACGAGCGGCTCGTCGGCGCCAACAAGATCGACAAGGTCATCGAGATCAACCAGACACCTATCGGCCGCACGCCGCGCAGCAACCCGGCCACCTACACCGGCGTGTTCGACGAGATCCGCCGGCTGTATGCCAAGACCAAGGAGGCCCGCATCCACGGCTATAACTCGGGCCGTTTCAGCTTCAATAACAAAGGCGGCCGCTGCGAGGCCTGCCAGGGGCAGGGTGTGCGGCGGATCGAGATGCACTTCCTGCCCGACATGTTCGTCGAATGCCAGGAGTGCAAGGGCACGCGCTATAACCGCGAGACGCTCGAGGTGCGCTACCGCGGCAAGTCGATCGCCGACGTGCTGGCCATGCGTGTCGAGGAAGCCCTGCGCTTCTTCGACAGCTTCCCCAAGATCAAGCAGGGCTTGCAGGCGCTCTCCGATGTCGGGCTGGGCTACGTCGAGCTTGGGCAGCCGTCCAACACGCTCTCGGGCGGCGAAGCCCAGCGGATCAAGCTGGCCGCCGAGCTTGCCAAGGGCGCGCTGCATCCGACGCCGCCTTCAGGACCGCCCCCGGCCTCTGCCACGCAACGCGCCCGGCTGGAAACGCACACGCTCTACGTCCTGGACGAGCCGACCACCGGGCTGCACTTCGCGGACATCCAGACGCTGCTGGCGGTCCTCAACCGGTTGGTGGACATGGGCAACACCGTGCTGGTGATCGAGCACAACCTCGAGGTGCTCAAGACCGCCGACTGGATCATCGACCTTGGCCCGGAAGGCGGCGACGCCGGCGGCACCGTCGTCGCCGAGGGACCGCCGGAACAGATCGCGGCCTGCGAGCACAGCCATACCGGCCGGTACCTCAGGCCCAAGCTGGACCGCGTCTGAACCCTTTTCGACCTTATGTTGCCATGGTCGCGTGCGTCTGGTATGATTCGTTGTAGGAGCGCCGTGTGACGGTTGAGCAACTCATTCAAGTGCTTCACGCGCAGCCTTTTCGGCGCTTTCGCATCCACTTGGCGGACGGCCGGCACTTGGACGTTGACCATCCGGACTTTCTCGCTCGCTCGCCCGGCGGACGCACGGCGATCGTTTACGGGTCGGACGAGACGTTCGAGGTGATCGACCTGCTGCTCGTATGCAGCCTTGAAGTGCTCGACGGCAAGCCACGCTCTCGGCGACGTTAGTGCCGTTTCCGATTTATCGCTTTTCGCGCTGTGACTGCCAAGCACCGCCAGGGTCGCAGGCCGAACCCGGTGAGCGGGGCCGGTTCGCTTGCATGAAGGCGCGGATTACGGCCAGGGGTTTTACGCCCGCTGTCGCGCCGGGGGCTTGGATGCCGTGGGCGGCGACCGCGTTGCCGAGCAGCGCCGCCTGCTCCAAGGGGAGGCCTTCTCGCAACCCGACCAGGAAGCCGGCGCTCCAGCAGTCGCCGGCCCCGGTCGCGTCCACCACGGGTTCGACCTGAAAAGCCGGCATGAGCCGCTCGCGGCTCTGCGTGTCGCGGCAAAAGGCCCCGCGCTCCCCGAGCTTGATCACAACGTTAGCCGCGCCGCGCGCCTGGAAATCGCGCGCGATTGCGGAGAGGTCTTCCAGCCCACTGAGCGCACACGCTTCCGCGCGCGACGGGACGAAGTAGTCCACGTATGGCAGCGTGGGCACGATGCGCCGATGCCATTCCGCCGCCGGCGCCGTTTCCACGTAGACGGTATCCAGCAACGTTGTCGCGCCGGCGGCGCGGGCGTCGGCCAACAGTTCCGCGGTGGGTTCCCCATCCAGACTGTCCATGACCATCGCCCCGGTCACGAACACGAGCTTGCACCCGCGCAGACGGTCGGGCGGAACATCCGCGCGGCAGATCCGCGCGTCGGCACCGGTCGTATGGAAGAAGCTGCGCTCGCCGCTGCTCCCTACAGCTACGAACGTGAACGCCGTACTCGTGCTGGAATCGCGTACGATGCCGTCGGTAGGTACACCGTGACGGGCCAACTCCGCAGCGACGAAGTCTCCCAGGATGTCCGTGCCGACGCGTGCGACCACGTCACACGGCACGCCCAGCTTCGCCAGCGCGATGGAACAATTGATCGCGCAGCCGCCGGTGCTGATCGTCAGGTGCTCAAAGAAGCGGAGTCCGCCGGGGCGGGGGAACTCGTCCAGGGGCCGCCCGATGGCGTCCACGGTGGCGATCCCGACTATGAGGATGTCATTCATTTCGATACCGAGCCCGGTGGTTAGCGTTCGGTTCGTCGCACACGCCATTGATCGACCGCAACGGCGATGATGATAATGTGGCCGACGATCATCTCCTGCACAAAGTTCGGCCAGCCCAGGACGGTACAGCGATTGCGCAGATACGCCATCAGGAACGCACCGACGAGCGTACCCACGATTGAGCCTTGGCCGCCGGCCAGCGACCCGCCGCCGATCACGACCGCGGCGATCACGTCGAGCTCGAGCCCGATCGCGACGGTCGGATCGCCCTGCGTGAGCCGGGCGAACTGCATCAGTCCGGCCAGGCCGACCATCAATCCCGCCAGCATGTAGATGTACACTTTTACGCGCGGGACGCGGATGCCGCACAAGCGCGCCGTGGCTTCATTTGACCCGATCGCGAACGTATAGCGGCCGAGGACCGTGTAGCGCAGGACGGCCACCAAGAACACGCCGAGTCCCAGCATCAGCCAGACGCCCGGGGCAAACGGCAGCCATTCCTGAAGAGGAACCGGGCGGACCCAGTTCTCCAAACCGTGGGTCGGCGCGCTGACCGGCATACTGTCTGAGATCCACTTGGCCACACCGCGATAAAACCCCAGCGTGCCGAGCGTGGCGATGAAGGGGGGCAGGCGCAGGGCGGTGATGAGCACGCCGTTGTACAGCCCGCAGGCTGCGCCGGTAGCCAGTGCGACGCCCACTGCGAGCGGCAACGGCCAACCGGCGCGCAAGGCCAGTGCCACGGCCACACTGGCCAGCGCGATGGCCGAGCCCACCGACAGGTCGATGCCGCCGCTGATGATGATGAAGGTCATGCCCATCGCGGCGATGCCGACGATCATCGTGTGCACCGCGACCGTCTGTAGGTGGAGCATTGTCACGGGCGGGTGGGGCGGGATTACATAGAACAGGGCCACGACCAGCGCCAACCCAAGGAATGGCGCAAACGCCGTCAGCAGACTACCTGCGAGCGAGGGACTGAGCAGGCGGGTCTTGTCGGCCAGCTGCGGGGCAGACTGGGCGTTCACGCGGCCGCCTCCTTGCCGCTGGCAGCAGCGGCGATGATCGCGTGTTCCGTCCACTCGTCCGCCGGACGGGGTGTTCCCAACCGGCCGCGGTGCATGACGGCGATGCGATCGCAGATTCCGATGAGCTCAGGAATGTAGCTGCTGACCATCAGGATGGCCTTGCCGCGGGCGGCCAGCTCGCCGATCAACTGGTAAACCTGCGCCTTGCTGGCCACGTCGATGCCGCGCGTTGGCTCGTCCAGCAGCAGCACGTCCACGTCATGGTGCAGCAGCCGTGCCAAGGCGGCCTTTTGCTGATTGCCGCCGGACAGCTCGCGGACGCGCTGCTCGGTGCTGCGCGCCCGGATATCCAGTCGCCTGATCCAATTCGTCGTCGCGCGCCGCATCTTGCGCAGATTGATCCACCCCCAGCGGGCGAACGGTGCTAGACGGCTCAGCATCACGTTATCCGCGATCGAGCGCGACAGGGCCAAGCCCTCGGTCTGCCGATCCTCGCTCAGCAAGCCCACGCCCTGCGCCAGGCGGCGGGCGGGCGCTTGTTTTCCGCCGCTGTAGTTCGCC
>JAUWXH010000409.1 GCA_030616465.1 Planctomycetota bacterium
GCCGGGAGCGACTGGTCGTCTCCGGCCGGCCCCTGCTCGCTCCCGGTTGCCGGCGTCGCCAGCGACTCGGGCTCAGACGCGGGGGGCTGGTCCGGCGCGGCGACCGCCCCGGGCGCATCGGCGGTAGCGGCGGTCGCAACCGTCGTGGTGCTGTTAGCAGACGGTTGCACGGCGGCGGTTTCCGACCGCGCCGGGCTGGCCGGTCTTCGAGCGCGACGCCGACCGAGGTCGCCCCCGAAGCCCGGCTCGGGCGCCTCGGGGCGTTCGAGCGGCTCGGGCCGCGCCCGCTTGCCTTCCTCAATCGCGTCGCACAGTCTGGTAACGACCAGCTCAATGGCACGGATCGCATCGTCGTTGCCGGGAATCGCGATGCTGGCGTAGTCGGGGTCGCCGTCGGTGTCGATCAGGCAGATCGTCGGGATCTTCAGGTTGCGGGCCTCGCGGACCGCGTTGCTTTCCTTGCGGACGTCGATCACCACCAGGGCTCCCGGCAGGCGGGTCATCCGCCGGATACCCTCCAGGTTCCGCCGGATCTTCCGCAGCTCGCGCGCGAGCGTGGATTTCATTTTCTTGGAGTACCCGGTTTCCCACTCGGGGCTGCCAACCAGGGCCTCCAACTCCTCCAGTCGCTGCAGCCGCGAGCGGATCGTGCGAAAGTTCGTCAAGGACCCGCCCAGCCAGCGCTCGTTCACGTAGTGCATGGCGCAGCGCTCGGCCTGCTCCCGAATGATCTCCCGCGCCTGGCGCTTGGTCCCCACCAACAATATGTCTTCCCCGCCGGCGATCAGACGGCTTAGGAATTTCTGGGCTCGCAGCAGGCCGCGTAAGGTCTCACGGATATCGATGATATGAATGGAATTCCGCTTGCCGTAGATGTAGGGCGCCATCTTCGGATTCCAACGACTACAGTGGTGTCCGAAGTGGATGCCCGCGTCGAGCAACTCGCGGACTATCGGCGATGCCAAACGTCACCTCCCGGGGGCCAAGCAACAGCCACCCTTGGTCGCGGGGACGTCCCGCGACGGTCTGCGAACCTCCATTCACGTGTGCGAAGGACCACACACGATACGAACCCCTTAGGATACGCGCCAATTCGCGCATACGTCAAGGCCCACACGCGCGCGTCCTAGAGGCCGTCCGAGGCCAACGACACGGATCGACATTCGGGCCACCCCACGACATCACCCCCCCACCGCTCAGCCCCGCGCCTTATCGTGATGCTCGCCCCCGCCACACCGAGCAAGCCTCTCCGTTCGGCCGTCCAGAGGCGCTTCAACTAAGGGTACCATGTGTCAGCCGGCCACCACTCCGGTCTCGCGCTGCCCGAAGCACGCCTGTTTGGCGGTCCAAAAGCGTTCCTCAAATCCGACGAGGCGCAATGGTCTACACGGCGATCGCAGGGCACACGGGGCCGCGTCCGAGGCGGCCTCAATATGTTGCGGGCCTGACGGTCGGCAACCCCAATATGTTGGGCCTACGGGGCTCGGCGCGGCTGCGGCCGACGACGCTGTCTGGCCCAGCAGTCGATCGGCCCCCCTCGCCTGGTCGATGAACTACTCTTGGGAGCACGTGGCAGCTATGGCAGAAACTCTCGATCAGACCGAAGTCGATGCCCTGCTGGCTTCGGTGGGCACGACCGACCAGGGGAAGCAGAAATCGGCCGGTTCGCCCGCCCAGCCAAGGGCCCCGACGGCCGGCCAGCCCCGCGCCGAGACGAACGCCTACGACTTCACGCGCCCCGAGCGTGTCAGCAAGGACCACATCCGCGCCCTCGCTTCGATTCACGAGGTGTTCGCCCGCAACTTCGGTGCGACACTCTCCGGCCTGCTGCGAACCATCATCGACGTGCGCGTGGTCGGCGTCGAGCAACTGACCTACAGCGAGTTCGTGCACTCGCTGCCGAATCCCACCTGCTTCGCCATCGTTCAAGCCCCTCCGCTCGAGGGGCAGATGTGCCTGGAGATGAGCCCCCTAATCGTCTATCCGATCATCGACCGGCTGCTGGGCGGCAACAACAACGAGGTGTTCATCCCGCAGCGGCCGCTGACCTCGATCGAATGGCGCTTGATCAAACGCTCGCATCTGCACGCCTTGGAGTGTCTGTCGGAAGTGTGGCGGAACCTGGCGGATGCCCGCTTCGAGATCGTCGGGACGGAAAGCAACCCGCAACTGGTCCACATTGTCGCCCCGACCGAGGTGGTTGCGTTCATCACGTTTGAGATCCACCTGGGGCAGAGCTCCGGCACGATGAGCATGTGCATCCCCTTCAACGTCATCGAGTCGGTGCTCAGCCGGCTGACGACGCAATCGTGGTTCTACAAGCCCAAGCCGCCCTCGGACCTCCATGTACGGCGTCTGACCCGAAACCTGGTCAAATCGACCGTGGGTCTGACCGCCTTTCTGGGGCAAACGCGAATCAAGCTCAGCGAGCTGCGCAGACTGCGCCTGGGCGATCTAGTCCAACTGCACAAGCAGCCCGACCAGGGGCTGATCGTACAGATCGAGGGCCGCAACAAGTACGCCGGCTCGCCGGGACAGGTTCGCGGGCACCGGGCCATCCGCCTGCTCCGCCGCGCCACCGCCGACGAACCGCTCTAACCCGGGCTACTCCTGGTCACCTTGAGCGAAGCGAAGGGCCTCTCGCCGGATGTGGGAAAGTCCCCGAGGTTGCACGCCAGGGTAAAGAGCGGGTGCCCCTTCCTCGAGCGCAGCGGAAGGGTGGGGGACGGAAAACAACCCCCCGCAAACGCGAATCAGTCCCCCAGCCTGAAGCCTGGGGCACCCATGGCGGCAACACCGTCATTGCGGCCGCAGCCACCTCGGCCTATGCGATCCATATCTCGACCAACTCGGGCGAACTCGGGCGGCAAGCTTGTCCGTCGGCAGGAGTCTTGGCGGTACAACAAGCGCGTGGCAACCTGGGGCCGCGGCGGGCGGGGGGTGGTGCGCGGGGGGGGGGGGGGGGGGGGGGGGGGGGGGCGGGGGGGG
>JAUWXH010000007.1 GCA_030616465.1 Planctomycetota bacterium
GACGCGATGATGCGATAGCCGTCAGCCATCGCCGACCGGACGGAAGTGAAGATCGCCTGGTCAACGTTGACGTACCCGGGCCGCGGTTCAGCCGCTATCAGATCCGGCCCACAATCCATTCGAACGGCTCCAGGATGCCGCGCGGGGCGACGTGCAAGGGCACCGGCGTGACCACGTCGCTCTCCGCGGAGGTACTGTAGGCCAGCGAGCCGACGACGCTGGCGGCGAAGAAGGCCACGTTGGCAAAGCGACTTTCGCACAGGTTCCACAGCCGGTTCAGGTTCGCCTCGGCGAAGCGGCGCGGGTCGTCGAAACACTCGGGGCAATAATCGGCTTTGCACAGGACAATTGCGATCGGCAAGCCGATGCGCTGCTTGCGCTTGACGGCGAACATGCCGTCGAGGTAGCTGAGCAGCTTGAGCGCGAAGAAGTCGGGCCGCGTCGAGCCGTTGGCCGCCAAGGCGGCGTCCACCAGCAGGAGCGCCCCGGCCGATTTGCCGAGCAGGCTGCGAATGACGCGGAACGTGCTGGGCGAGTCAATCTCCGCGGCGAGTGCCTCGCCGGCCATGTCGGGCATCACGAGATCGACCCACTTCGGCCGGCGGGCGCGCTTGCAGACCTGGTAGTAAGCCCAGTGCCACTCGGTGGACTCCATCGGCGTCTTCGGCGGGAACATCCGCCAGGCCATGTGGCTGATGACCGTTTGCTGCAAACTGACCGAGTAGGCGCCTTTGGGAATCGCCTCGAACTCGTTGGCGCGTTGCGAAAGCATGTCCAGCAGGAAGCCGAGATAGACCGTCTTGCCCACGTTGCTGTCGCCGACCACGGTGACGATCCGCGGCTGGCGGTCCAGCGCGATGGCGTCATGAGTGAGAGCCAGGGGGGCGGAGCACTCCCGGCAAACGGCCGCCTCCGACCCGTTGCCTGTGTCGCAGATCAAGCAGCGGATCTCAGCACGTGGGTCAGTGTAGGTGGTCGACACGAGACTCTCCTTGGTTCGCCGCTGCCGCGCGCGCGGCGGCGGCAGCTACTCGCTCGGCAGGTCCATCGCGCAGCGAAACCCCACGTCATGACTGCGCGCCAGGCAGGCCAGCCCTGAGCGGAACGTGCCCGTCGCCTGCCAAGCGAAGTAGGTGTCATACGCGCCACCGCGTATGCCTTTCATCAGCATGTCGCCGACGATCGTTTGGCCCTGCTCGCCCTGCACGATGAAGTCTGAAGCGGTCCATTCCCAAACGTTGCCAATCAGCTGCAGGACGCCGTTCGGCGCCGCACCGGAGGCGTATGCTCGCACCGGGATTGTGCCGCCACGCCCGGAATGCCAGATGTTGCAGTGCCGCAAGTCGAGGGCGTCGCCCCAGGGATAGCGGCGGCGGACGTGGGCGCTGCTTCGAACGCGCCAGGTCGCGGCCATCTGCCATTCCGGCTCGGTCGGCAGGCGGAAGCCGGCCCAGCGTGCGTAGGCGTCGGCCTCGTAGTAACAAACGCCGACCACGGGGTGATCCGCCAGCCGTCGGTCGTGGCGGCCGTCTCTCCAGAAACGTGGGCCGGGCTGGTCGCTGAGGTCCTTGAAACCGATCAAGTGGGGCCAGATGTCCTGCGGCCACAATTCGAGCTCCTGGTACCCGCCGTCGTCCACGAACATCTGGAATTCGGCGTTGGTCACCGCGTGGCGGGTGAGCAGAAACGGTTCGGTCTCGTAGTCCTGTTCGGGGCAGCCGGGCTCGTCGGTGATCGTGCGCGGGATCGAGGCGTAGCCCTCGGGCACGATTCCGAAGCGTTCATCGATGGCTTCAGTCGCCGCCGCCCGGGCCGCGTTGAACCCCGGGTGGCCCGACCAGCGGTCTGCTCGCGTGAGGATGATGCCGAAGCGGCCGCGTTGCAGCGCGCGTTCGAGCGGGTCTTCGGTGCGCCTGGCCTTTTCTGCGGGACGGTAGTCCTGCCCCTTGCCGGCCGGCGAGGGAGCAGCCGCGCGCTGCAGGGTCGCTTGGACTTCACTGGGCTTGCGTGTGAACAACTTCAGAGCCATGGTATCTCTCTGTGTCCGTACGCTGGAATGCGGGTCAACGCGTCCCGATTGCCCGACGCCGGGCATCCCGACATAGCTTCTGGAACCGCTCCAGCGACTGGCGCGCCTTTTGGTCGGGAACGCCGGGCAGGTCGTGGTCCGGCGTGGGGGGTGCCTCGCCATCGGTTGGGCTGCGGCGCGGCAACAGGTCGTTCGTCTGCTGGACGAGTTGGTCAAGTTCCGCTTCCATCTGCTGCTTGAGTTTTGCCACGTTAGCCTGCACGCCCTCGAGTTCGCGCGTTTTCGAGTCGAGCTCCTGTTGCAGGGCCGCCAACTGGGTGTGCCCGTGATCGAGCTCCGCGCTGCGCTCTTCGAGGGCGGCGGCGTGTGCCTCGATTTCGGCCTGCCGCGCCTCGAGCTCCGCCAGCCGGGCGTCGACTTCCTGGCGGCGGTCGGCAATGAACTCCTGTTGGTCGCGCAGCGCGGTGCTTTGCTGCGTGAGTTCGGTCTCGCGCGAGGCGAGCGATTCCTGCTTGGCATCGAGTTCGGCGCCGCGCGCTTCGATCTGCGATTTCGTAGCGGCGAGTTCTTGCGCGGCTGCTTCGAGGCGTTTCTTCTCTTTGTTGAATTTGCCGACCTGTCGTTCGAGCTCTTGTCGCGTGTCCTTGAGACGCTGCTCCTGCTCGGCACCCGACGCTTCGCGCTGGTCGAGCGCGGCCTGTCGGGCCTCGGTCTCTTTGGCCAGCGATTCGAGGTGGGCCTCCCGCTCTTTGAGTTGTGCCAGGCTCCCCTCGTGCGATTTGGCGAGTTCGTCGAGCTGGAGCCGCTCCTGTTCGTAGCGGCGCTCCTGCTCGCCCACAGTCCCTTCACGCTGCTCGTACTGCTCGCACAGTTCGGTCTCGCGCTGCGTGAGCTGGTCGCCCTCACCTGCAAGCTGCGCGCGGTGCTCGTCGAGCGCGTCGCGGCACTGTTCCAGAGCCGTGGCCCGCGCCGTCAGCAGCTCCCGCAGGGACTGCATGGCGCCAACGACGTCCCGGCCCAAGGTCTCGAGCTGGGCAAGATCAACGGAGTGCGTGGGGGTGTGCGGCTTGCTGTCGGCAGTCGTGACACTCATGACGATCATCGCCTCCACCACCGCTTGGGTTGCGGTTTCGTAGTCTGCTGAACCGATTCCAGCTGGCTCATTTCGTCGAGCAGCTCGCGAACGCTTTTCTGGTTCCCAAACAGCCGGCGTTTGACGTGGATCGCCGCCCGGGTTTGCTCGTCGAGCGAAGCCAGCAACTGTTCGTCATCTGCCGACTCGCTCTGTTCGCAGGTCGTTGACTCAGCCGGTTCGCCAGGTTCGCCAGGTAGCTCGTCGCCCGGGGCGGGAAGGTCGGTCGAGGCCGATCCCTGCGCGTCCTCGGCCGACGCCGGCGCCGCGGCCTGCGCCGGATCCGTCTCCGCGGGACGGGCATCCGGCGGTGTCCCACCGGGCGTGGCGGGAGCCTCTGCAGCGGCCGCAACCGCGTCGGCTGTGCCGTCCGTGGGTGGCCCTACTGCCGAGGAGTCCGGGGCCTGCTCGGGTGAATCGCCCGTGGTCACGGCCGGGGGCTGTTCGGGCGTGGCATCGGCGGCGCGTAGTGCTGCGCTCATCGCGGAGAGCCACGTCGTCAGCTTCGCGTCCACGTCGGCCAGCGCGCGATCAAGCGCTCCGTCCTCCGCCGGCAACCCGGCAATCGGTGTTCTCGCCCCTTTGTCGTTCATCAGGCGGCGGTGCTTACCTCGTGACTACTCTGGGCGCGCATTACCGGCGCGGCACCAGGACTTCAGGTTCGTCGGCCATCCCACGTAAGAAGTATACGATTCACCGGAGAATCGGGGTCTCAGGCGAATGCGTCCCATAAGGCGCGTGGGGCCGGCGGCTCGACGCAGGTGTTTTCGGCATGGCGACCGAGATTCTCGATCCGCCAAGCGTGGCCAGCCCCGCCCGCCGCCCGACACGCTGGGCGGTGCCGCGACGCCGAGGCGTTGCCCTCCAGAGATACCGGGCGGCGACAGCCACTCTCGTGACACAGTTTAGAGCAGCCCTGGCATGTGGATTCGGCGACTTGATCGGGAGGACGAGAGGCGGGATAATAAGGGGTCTGTCTCAATCTTGGATTGCTACCGCCCACTGGGAGTGGCTGGATGGGAGCAAAGCTCCAGGCGTTACGCCACCTTCAAGACATCGAACTCCAACTCGCAGACATTCGCCGTCAACTGCGTCGCAAGCAGAAGATGGTTTCCGCCCAGGCGGCCAAACTGGAGAGCGCGCGGCAGGCGCTGGAAACGGAACGCAACGAGATCAAGCGGACCCAGGCCAGCGTGGACGAGCTCGACCTGGACATCAAGGGGCGAACCGGAAAGATCAACCGGCTACGCGAGCACCTCAATACCGTGCGGACGAACAGAGAGTACGCGGCCGTGCTGGCCGAGCTCAACAACGAGAAGGCCGACGTAAGCCGCCTCGAAAGCCGGGCCCTGCAGATGATGGAGCGCGTCGAGGCCCGGACCAAGGACTTTCGCGAGCATCAGGAGGTCGAGCGCCGCGAGGCAGAGCGGCTGGACCAGCTCACGGCTCAGTTCGAACAGGCCGACCGCTCGTTCGCCGAAAGGCGCGCGGGGCTCGAGCAGGGGCGCGCAGAGGCGGCCGGCCAACTCGAACCGAAGGTCCTGAAGCTCTTTGACCGGGTCTCGGTACGCTACGAGGGCGAGGTGATGGCAAAGGTCGTCCGCACCCGTCCCGGACGCGACGAGTTCATCTGCGAAGGCTGCTATATGTCTCTGGCCGCCGAGCGGGTCAACGCCCTCATGATTCGCGACGAGGTGCTGACCTGCGCGAACTGCGGCCGGATCCTCTGCCTCGAGCAGTAGCAGCCCGAACCGACGAGTGGGCCGTGGGACTGATCATTCATGTTGACGGCGGGGCACGCGGGAACCCGGGTCCGGCCGGCGCGGGGGTGGTGATCCGCTCCGAGGACGGCACGCTGCTTTTCGAGGCCGCCTACTTCCTCGGCAAACAGACCAGCAACTCCGCCGAATACCATGCCCTGATCCGCGCGCTGCAACGGGCGCAGTGTTTCGGCGACCAGCCGATCTGCGTGTATTCGGACAGCGAGCTATTGGTGCGGCAGATCACCGGGCAGTATCGGGTGAAGAGCCCGAGGCTGCGTCAGTTCTTCGAGCAGGCGCAGGCGCTCTTGCTGAAGCTCTCCTGCTGGAACTTGCGGTACGTGCCGCGTGAGGAGAATCGGCGTGCCGACCAGCTGGCCAACCTGGCGATAGATCGACGGGGTGACATCATCGTCCACGACCTCGGCGCCGAGCAAGCCGCATCGGCCGCGCCGGGCGAGCCGCTTGCCGAGCCGGCTGCAGCCCCGGTCACCGCGGATGCCCAGGCAGCCGAGAGCGCCCCCGCTGAGGCGCCCGCGGGACCGACGTCCGCCGAGCACGGCGTCCGTGTGGTTGTGACCAGGCCGCCTGATCCGCAGGAGTGCCCGGCGGGTGGTTGTGCCTTTTATTCACTTACCGTGCGCGGCACCCTTCCGGCAGAACTGTGCGTCCACGCGGCACACGCGATTCTGCCGACGTTGTTGGCGATGCTCAACACGGACCCCCAGGAGTTTGTGGCCCTACCGACGATGACGGTGCGATGCACGCGTAGCGGATGCTCGGCGGCCTTCCACGTCTCGCCGGTGCGATCGTCCAATGGTGTGCCCCACCGCGAGGTCGAATGACCCACCCCACCGTGCTCGCGGCGATAAGGTTCCGGGGACGAGAGGGGCATGAACGGCCGCCGAGGGCGCTCCCCCCTTTCGGCCAAACGTCGAATTGCTCCTTGGCGCCGCCGTGCGGTGTCGGTGCTATATCGTCTGGCTGCCTTTGGTAGCGGCCCGTCGGCTGAGGGTCTCTAGGAATTCCTTGATTTTGTACTGGCCGGCGCTTCCCAAGCTGCGTCCCAAGGCCCCATAGACCAAGCCTGCGATCAGGTGGGCTTCCTGTGTCGTGGGGTCCAGGATGGTCATTTCCGGGCCGTGGAACTGCACGGCGCCGCTGGCCTCGAGGCTGCCGACGATCGCCCGCGCCCGGTCCGGCAGGTAGTTGTACTGGGCGCGAACCTCTTCCACCAATTCGTCTCGTGTAATTGGGAATGGCATCGATATTCTCCATGTCCTTGACGCGCAAACGTGGGAGCCTCAACCCGATCATGGATTCTAGGCCCGCAGGCCGGCCTGGACAAGTTGGCAGGGCAAAAGAGTTCGAGCGCGGCTGACCGGCCCGCCGCGCCGCCGGACGAAGCGCCGATCCACGTAGCCACTCCTACGGGTCGGTCGGCTTGTCGGGCTTCCGCTGTTGGGGTTCTTGGTCGGGCTTGTCGGGCTTCTCCACGTCGGCCGGCGGTTCCGCCGACGGCTCCTGCGCAGGCTCGGCGGCCCGGTCCGTCGCCGACGGCCGGCGCTGGACCGGCCGGCGCGAGTACCGCTGGGACTGCTCGTTGGTGATCACCACCACCAACTTGGAGTATCTCGGGTCCGGATCATCGGTGTAAACGAAGAGCTTGGCGCCCCCCTTGGGAATGTCTTTGCCGGGAGGAAGCTGGACGGTAATCTCGTGAAAGGAGAACCTGCCGGCCGTCGGCGTGCTGAGCGCCGGCCGAGAAGCCGGCGAATTCTTCTCATCCGCCTGAGCGGACGACTCACCCGTTTTCGGGTTGACACGCGGGGGCCGAAGCTCTCCCGCAACTCCCGCGTAGTCCGACTCGATCCTGGTGATCTCTACCGGCTGAGCGGTCAGGTAATAGAGCCGGAGGATGCGCTGGGTGGCGCGGTTGAGCCTGGGAGACACGTAGTACCTTGACGTGGAGAGCGAGACGCGCGGTTTGACAATGGCGCGCACACCCACCGCGACTTCCGGGACCCGCTCGAGATCGGTTTCCAGAATAGCGTCTATGGTCGGGACGCCCGGCTTGAGCGGTGGTCTCGTGGTCGCGGTGAGCCGATATTTCACGCCGGGCTCGATCTCCTCGAGCTTCAGTTCATACGCGTCGCGGGCTGACGGCGCCACCTTCTCGTCCGGCCCTTTGAGTTTGAGGAAGAGTTTCTCGTCGTATACGACCGTGAGATCAACGGACTTGGTGACACGTTCGTCGATGGTCACATAGCCAAACGCGATCGAATGGCCGGGTTCGCCCTCTACGATCTCCTTTACCTCGCCGGTGAGCTTCACCCTGGTCAACGGCTGCTTGGGGTCGTTGGTCTGAATGGTCACGCCCCGGCGGATCTGCCCCACGCGGTTCCTGCTCTTGTACTGGATCTTGAGGACGTCGAACTCGCCCGGGGCCAGCAGACTCTTGGGTTTGTTAGCCTGCACGCAGCCGCAACGAGCCGTGATCTTGATGATCTCCAGCGGGGCGGTGCCCGTGTTCTTGAGGACGACTTCCCCTATCGGGTTCTCACCATGCCACACCTGGCCGTAGTCCAACTCCGTCGGAGTAACCTCCAGCTGCGGGATCCGCAGGGTCAATGGGCCCGCTGCCGGCGGTGTCGGCCGGCCAGCCGGCTCTTTGTCCTGGGCAAACGCCAGACTGAACCCAACCAGAACAGCACAAACCCCAACGCTCAGTTGCAGTTTCCGTGACTCCATCGTCGGCACTCACATGTGTTGCAGATCAATGCTAAGATCTCCCGCGGGCATACACCCGGACGAGGCCGTCCGCCGGTTTCACGACGGTCCGACGCACCAGGTCGGTCACGGTCCCGCGGGTCTGCTCGTCGGCTCGGCCCTTCGGCCGGCCTCGGATGCTTCCTTCGCTTCCCGGCGCTGCGACGCCGCACCGGCCACGGCCCGTGCTCGGGACCCGATCCGTCGTTCGGCTGGCTGCTGGCGAGCGCCGGCGCGGCTCCGACTACGGCCCGGTCTCGGCGCGTGGCGGATGGGCACCTCGAGCTTGGCGAACTCGGGATCGCTGGTCAGGATCTCGAGCGTAGTGCCCTCTTCGGGGATCTCGTCAGCCGGCGGTGTCGTAACGAGAATCACACGCGTCAGGAACCGCGTCGGTCTACGGGGTTCCTTTGCCGGGATGAGTCGTGCTTTCACGCCTTCGTGGTTCGGCCGGACTTCGGTGATCTCGATGGGGTGCTCGGCCAGATAGGTGACCTGCACCCGCCGCTCGCGACTCGGGGAGGTCTTCGGGCTCACCCACAGCGTCCGCGGACTCACGGAAACGCGCGACACCACCCTGGCGCGCACGGGGACCATGAGCTTGGGGATCCGTTCCAGGCCCGTTTCAAGGTTGATGGTGGTGTTGAGCGCACCGCTACGGAGCGGCGGCTTCGTCGCGACCGTGAGCCGATAGTGCATGCCGGGCTCGATCTCCTCGAGCCGGATGTCGTAATATGGGATGCTCGGACGGGTGTCCTTGACCTTGAGGAACACCTTCTCTTGCAAGGCATTCTTGAGATCGAGGGTCTTGGCCTGGCGGTCACCCGCGGTAAGCTTGCCGAAGAAGATCGAGCCGAGACCGTCAAAGACCGGCTTCACCCTGCCCTTGACGCGAATGACCTTGGTCGGCTGAGCCGGATCGTTGCTGAAGATCCTCACCGTTTGGGACACGTTTCCGGCACGCTTCTTGTTGTAGGTAAGCTTGAGGGGCACCGCTTCACCCGGCGCCAGCGTGTCCTTCTTCAACTTGGCCGCCGTGCAGCCGCAAGAGGTCTTGACACGCGTGATCTCCAGCGTGCTCCGGCCAGTGTTCTTGAGCGTGAGCTCACCTTGGGCCACCTCACCGTACCAGATCTCCCCGAAATCCCACTCGGGCGGATCGACCTGCATGTGCGCCGCGTTGCTGTCCACGACAGGGGCGGACTCGGGTTGCCCGGTTGGGTTGGGCGGGTCAGCCGGTCGGTTATCCTGGGCGAAGGCGAGGTTCACCGTCGCCGCCGCCATGAACAGCGCCCCGCAGATCATCCGCATTTGCATCATCATCGTCGGACCTCTCGGTTGCTGAGGCGTGGCCCTCCAAAGCGTTGCAGCCATCAACGGTCGGTAGTAGGGAAGTCTGGGCTGCCCGTCCGTTCCCCTGCGGTGCCACACCCACGTCGGCACGGGCGCCGCCGCGCGTGGGTGATCCTCGACTTCCCGCGCGCGTAGACGCTTCCCGGCCCGCCCCACACTACCGAGATGTTATCCGATCCCTAGGTGTCAGTGCAACTGTGGCGAGGGGCCGGCGGTGGCAGCGTCATAGCGTGATGCGGTTCTCATCTGCCGCTGGACGCCCGGCCGGCCGCCCACACGCGGGCGGCTATCTGTCGCCAAACGCGCCGATCAGGTTAATGATCGCCGGCCCGGCGAGCACCACGCCCATGGCCGGGAAGATGAACAGCACCAGCGGGATCATCAACTTGACGGCGGTTTTCTGGGCGCGCTCCTCGGCCTGTTGACGGCGTTTGGTCCGCAGGGCATCGCTCTGGTTACGCAGCGCCTTGGCGATGCTGGTGCCGAATCTCTCGGCCTGGGTGATGACCGAGGTCAGATTGCGGAGCTCCTCCACGCCGGCGCGCTGGGACAAGTGCTCCAGCGCCTCGCCGCGGGGAATCCCCATTTGGGATTCTGCCGTCGCGATGCGGAACTCCTCGGACAGCTCGGGGTGGACGCGGACCATCTCATCGCCGACGCGCTTGATGGTCGCGTCCAGCGCTAAACCCGACTCGACCGACACAACCATCAGGTCCAAGACGTCGGGCAGCCCGCGTCGCACCTTGTCTTGGCGCGCCTTGGCCACCAGCCCGAGCCACAGGTTGGGGACCATGAACCCCACGCCGCCGCCGAACAATGCCACCAGGGCGGTCTTCTGCCAGCCGTACCCCAGCGAGGCGCCGACCACCACCGCGCTGATCAAAAGCACGACTGACAGAAGGGTCTTGCTTGCCAGAAAGACGGTTTGGGCCTGGCGGCGTCGATACCCGGCACTGGCGAGCTTCAGGCGGAGCTGGCTGAGCGCTTCGTCCGAGGTGGGCATGACCAGCCTGGAGAGGACGGGGGCCGCCCGTTTGACCAGACCTTGCGTCGCGTTGGCCCGGGCCCTCTCGCTGATTTCGGCCACGTTGTCCACGGAGCGACCGCCCTCGAGCCGACGCTTGACCGCATCGCGTGTTTTCGGCTGGTGTGGGAAGACGCTGTACCCGACCAGCGCGACGCCAATAACTAACAGGATGCCAACAGCCATCACGTCCATGACAGTGCCCCGTTATACCTTGATATTGATGATTTTCTTGATCATGGCCCAGCCCATGAGCTGCATTACGATCGCGGTGGTCAGCATCATCTGACCTTGGGGATGCTCCAGCAGCACCATGGCGTAATCGGGGTTGACCTTAAGCATGGCCAAGAAGACTACCACCGGTAGGGCCAGCAGCACATAGCCGGACAAGCGTCCCTCGGCCGTCAGGGCCTTGACAGTCCCATGCAGTTTGACCCGATCGCGGATGATGCTGCCGATCTTGTCGAGCACTTCTGCCAGGTCGCCCCCGGTCTGGCGCTGGATCAACACCGCCGTCACGAAGAAGCGCACGTCGAGCACGTCCATGCGGTCGGCCAGGTTCTTGAGGGCCTCCTCGATGGTGAGTCCGAGGTTCTGCTCCTGGAAGACCCGGCCGAATTCGGTCCCGGCCGGATCGGGCTTCTCTGTCGCAACCAACTGCATCCCGCTGGCCAGGGAGTGCCCCGCCCGCAAGGCCTGACTGAGCAACTCGAACACCTCCGGCAATTGCAGGACGAGCTTGTTGAGGCGTCTCTTGCGGCGGCGGATCAGGTAGAGAATCGGCAGCACGAAGACCGCCAGCGCCACGCAAACCGCCGTGATCATGCCCACCTTCAGCAGGATCAGCCCGGCCAGCAGCAGACAGGCCATGGCGGTCAAGTTGACCAGCAACTTGGCGGCAGACCAGGGCACGTTGGCCTGCTCGAGGATCTTTTGCAGGCGCGCGGTGATGCTCAGGCTGGCGAAGGCCGCCCCGAGCCTCCCGGCGGCCTCCGGTGCCTGCTTGCGGAGGACCTGCGGGTCGAGGATCGCTGCGGCGGAGCGGGCTCCCGTCTTGCGTCCCTGCAAGCGCCCGACAACGTGCTTGCGCGGGGCACCGCGCAGGTCGACTACCAGTTGGAAGATTCCATAGGCCGCTATGGCCGGACCGGCCACCAGCAAGGCCAGCAGAAACAGGTCCCCGCTGCTGCCGAACAGCTCAAAACCGAGCAATAACGGTATTCTGACCACGTTGCGCCCTCCGCCGGGCAGCCTCGGCTGTCGCCCGGCCCGGGGTTGTCTGCGCTAGTCTGCTACCAGTACCCGGGGCGCGAACATCCGCGGATCGATCTGCGCCCCGGCGGCGACCAAACGGTCCATGAACAAGGGGCGGACACCGGTTGCCACGGTCCGTCCGTAGGCGGCTCCATCGGAGTCCACACCGTCCTGCTCAAACCTAAATATGTCCTGCATCACAACTGCGTCGCCTTCCATCCCCTGCAATTCGGTGACAGCGGTGATTTTGCGCCGCCCGCCGGTCAACCGCGCCGCCTGGATGATCAGGTCGATCGCCGAGGCGAACTGCTGGCGGATGGCCTTTTGCGGCAGCTCGAACCCCGCCATCATCACCATCGTCTCGATGCGTTGAACCGCGTCACGTGTGCTGTTGGCGTGCACGGTGGTCATCGAGCCTTCGTGGCCGGTGTTCATGGCCTGGAGCATGTCCAGCGTCTCACCCCCGCGGCACTCGCCGACCACGATCCGGTCCGGCCGCATGCGCAACGAGTTGATCAGCAGGTCGCGCATCGTGATGCGCCCTTTGCCCTCCAGGTTGGGCGGGCGCGTCTCGAGCCGGACCACGTGCGGCTGGCGTAGTTGCAGCTCGGCGGCGTCCTCGATGGTGACGATGCGCTCGCCCTCCGGAATGAAGCCCGAGAGGTTGTTGAGGAAGGTGGTTTTGCCGGAGCCCGTGCCCCCGGTGATCAACACGTTCAGCGACGATTTCACGCAGGCTTCAAAGAACTCGATCATCTCGGGTGAGCACGACTTGTAGCGCACGTAGTCATCCCAGCTGATCGGGTCGATGCCGAACCGCCGGATCGACAGCGACGGAGCGTCGATCGCCAGTGGGGGGATGATCGCGTTGACGCGGCTGCCGTCCTTGAGCCGCGCATCGACCATGGGGCACACCTCGTCGCAGCGGCGGCCCAGCGGCGAGACGATCTTGTCAATGATGTGCAACAAGTGGGCATCGTCCTTGAAGCGCACGTCGGTCAACCCCAACTGGCCCTCGCGCTCGACGTAGATCTGGTTAGGCCCGTTGATCAGAATGTCGGTGATGCGCGGGTCCTTGAGCAAGGTTTCCAACGGCCCCAGGCCGAAGGTCTCGTCCAGGATCTCCTGCGTCAGCCGCTGGCGTTCGTTGCTGTTGAGCAAGGTGTCCTCTTCCTCGCACAACGCCAACACCACCTGACGCACCTGCTCGCGGATCTCATCGTTGGCCTCGCGCGAGAGCTTGCTCATGTCGAGCTGCTCGACCAGCTTGCGGTGAATCGTGCCCTTCAGCTCGTCGAAGCGGCGGACGCGCTCGTCGGGCTTGGGATCCGACCGGGACGTCGGCCGGGTGGGCTTCGGCTTGGCCGGAGGTGGCGCGGGCGGTGGTGCCGGCGCCGCAGCCGGACGCACCGGCGCCGGGCTGTCAGCGCTGGGTGGCGGCTTGGCCGGCGGCTTCGGCGGAGCCGCCGGCGGCGAAGAGCCCGGTCGCTTCGTAAACAACGCCATCAGTCGCCCTCAAACCAGTCTTTGCCCCGCTGCCGTGAGCTCCCCGGGTGGCCGCGGGACTACGGCTTGGCGCCGGCCAGAAACGAAAACAAGCCTTTGCGCTCGCGGCCGGAACCCACGTCATCCGGTGTTTCGCCTGCCGGCTCCTTTTCCCTCGCCAAGGTCAACGCCATCTGACGATACGCTTGGCGCAGCTTTGTCTTCGGCGCGTGGCTCAGCAGCGGGGCGCCCATGTTCACGGCGGTGCTGCTGAGTTTCCAATCGTCCGGGAGTGTGAAGTCGAGCTTGCGTCGCAGCGTCGCTTCGACGTCGCCGGGCTCCAGATACCCGGACTCCCGCCCAAAGCGGTTGCACACCAGCCGCAGGCGCTCCGCGGCGTACCCGGAGCGGTCCAGGGTCTGCAGAATGCGGTCGGCGTTGCGCACCGCAGGGACCAGCAGTTGCAGAACCAACAAGTACGTGTCGGCCATGTCGAACACCGCCCGCGCGCCGGGGTCAAAGCGCACCGGCAGGTCGGCAATGACGAAGTCATAGTGTTCGAGCAGGCTGGCCAGGACGCTGGCGGCGTGGGCGGGCGTGATTTGCTCGGCCTGGGCGAAGTCGGCCGGACGCGCCAACACGTGCACCCCACAGGCGTGCTTGAACATCGCCCGCTCCAGCATCTGCGGGTCAATCTGCTCGGGTGTTTCGGCCAGTTCGGCGATGGTGTAGGCGGGTTGTACGTCGAGCTGGATGGCAACCTGTCCGAAGCGCAGGTCGAGGTCGACCAGGGCTACCCGCGGGCGTGCGGTGGGGTTGGCCTCGGCCGTCCAGCCCTCGAGCTGGGCCAGCTCGACGGCCAGGTTTATGGCCAGACTGGTGGCGCCCACCCCCCCGCAGGTCCCCAGGACCACGAACAGCCGGCCGCAGCGTCGGCCGGCCGACTGCGCCTCGGCCCCGACGCGCTGCAGGATTTCGCAGAGCTGCTCGGGCGGAAAGGGCTTCCACAGGAACTCACGCATACCGGCCCGCATGGCGCGCACGACCAGGTCGGCATCGCGGTCGTCGGTCATCCCGATGGCAGCCAGGTGGCCCTTGTGGGCCTCGAGCAGCGGCGCAATGACGTCCATCATGGCGGCCGGGTGGGGGTCGAGGTGGATCAGCAGCACCTCGGCCGGAAACTGAGCCATGGCCTGCGGCAAAAGGGCCGGCTCGTCAATCTCGGCCACGATGCGGACGCCGTCGACGGCCAGCAGGGCGGCGCGCAGCTCCGGCGCGACCTGTTCATCCGCGTTGACGACGATGACGCGAACGGTGCGGCTCACCGCTGCAGATGTCCCTTCTAGGAACTCCAGCGGTGAGACTGGAAACCGGAGCTGTCAACCCAACGCCGCCCACAGTCTCTTGTCTCTGGCTGCTGGTCTCCCGCCTCCGCCCTTCGTGGCTTCGTGGCTGGCGGGCGGGACGCCCGCACTACCCTCAACACTGCCCGCGGCACGCCGCGGGTAGTTCAGCTGTCTATTTGAGATCTCAAGTTTCACGAACCTTCGTCCATCCCGGCCGGGCCGAGCGGCCCGCGCAGCTTCAGGGGCGCCGCCGTTCCGTACAGCTCGGACGGGCGCACCGGCCAGATGTGGTTGACGCGCAGCCGTAACTTCGGCTGGGCTTCCCCACTGGCTCCCTCCAGCTCCCCCAGCAGGAAGAGCTCAAAATCTTTCGGCGCCACCAGGTTCGCA
>JAUWXH010000429.1 GCA_030616465.1 Planctomycetota bacterium
GCGAGACAGGCCGTCTCAGGCCATAACGTCTTATCCCTCAACGAGCTACAGCTTGCGGCCCTCACGCCCTACGGCGCGTCGGGGAAAACCGGTTCCACGCGGTTCAAGATTGAGGTATCATGCGAGCAGAGCGTTGCGGGACCACGAAACCGTGAGTCCGCTCGGAACCGAGGAAGGGAAACAAGTGCGCCCCGCCCCCAAGGAGGGTCACCGATGACCATGCGAGCGCGATGGGCTTTGTACGGCTTGGCCGGATTCTTCATCGTGAACTACCTCGGCGCAGCCCGCTTGGTGCCGGCGGAATCGTGCCCCGCTGAATACGGCACGTGCGCCGTGACAACCGCAGCCGTCGGCTCCAAGCCTCAGGCGACGCCGGAAGCGGAATCCGGCAAGGTCCACCCGGCTCTCGAGCGTTTGCTCGACGAGTCGCAGGGCCTGGTCAAAGCCTGGGTGTTCTTCAGGGACAAGGGCATCGATTCGCCGGAGGAACTCGCGGTCGCGATCGAGGCGCTGGCTGGAGAGTACCCGGTCCGCGCGGTGCGGCGTCGCGGGCTTCGGCGTACGCTGCCAGGGCTGTTTGACGAGCACGATCTGCCCCTGGTCCCAGCCTACGTTGACGCTGTGGCGGCGACCGGAGCGCGCGTCCACGTCACGAGCCGCTGGGTAAACGCCGTCAGCGTGGTGGCCTCTCGTCAGCAGGTGGTTGCCATTGCCGGGTTACGCTTCGTGGGCAAGCTCCAGCCGGTCCGCCGCTCGCGCCGGATTGAGCCGATCGTGATGGGCCCGTTCGACGGGAGCGGAAAGGACACGCGCGACGACCGGGGTTTCTACGGGTACGCCGAAGCACAACTGACGCAGATCAACCTGATTGCGCTGCACAACGCCGGCTACACCGGGCAGGGCGTCGTGGTCGGCGTGCTCGACACCGGTTTCGAGCGCAGCCACGAGGCGTTCAACTACCCGGGTCACGTCCTCAGTGTCCTTGCTGAGTGGGACTTTGTGGACGACGACCCGGATCAGCACAGGCACGGAACGCTCATCCTGGGCGTGCTCGGGGCGTATAAGCCCAACGAACTCGTCGGTGCGGTCTACGACGCCGCGTTCATCCTCGCCAAAACCGAGGACACCACCGGGGAGTATCCCGCGGAGGAGGACAACTATGTCGCCGGCCTGGAGTTCATCGAGCAGAACGGGGGCGACATGGCAACGTCGTCGCTGGGCTATATCGACTGGTACACGCAGGACGATCTCGACGGGCAGACCGCCGTCACCACCATCGCGGTGAACATCGCCACGGCTAACGGCCTGGTATGTTGCACGGCGGCCGGCAACGGGGGGCACGACGGGAACCCGAACACCTCGCACCTGATCGCGCCGTCCGACGCCTTTCAGGTGTTTTCGTGCGGAGCGGTGGATGCGTGGGGCTACATTGCGGATTTCAGCTCCGACGGGCCGACCGCTGACGGGCGCGTCAAACCCGAGCTGCTCGCCCGCGGAGTGGAGACGTATACCGTCTGGCCCTACGATACCAGCGGCTACGTATACGCCAGCGGCACCTCGTTGTCCACGCCGCTGGTCGCCGGTGCCCTCGGCTCCCTGCTGCAAGCCCACCCGGAGTGGAGCGTGGACCACTTCCGCAACCAGCTCTTCTATACCGCTGATTTCTATCTTGCCCACCAGACCTATGACCCGCAGTACGTCCGCGGCTACGGTATCCTCGACGCCTACGGGGCCTCGACGTTTACCGACTGCGTCGGCGACTTGGACGGTGACGACGACACCGACCAGGCCGATCTGGGCATTCTGCTGGCCGACTGGGGCTGCACCGGCGGCGGGTGTGGCGGCGACCTCGACGGCGACGACGACACCGACCACGCCGACCTGGGCGTACTGCTCGCCGACTGGGGTTGCGGCTCGTAACGCTGGCGTGCGAAAACCGGAAAGCCGACGTCAACCACCGCCCCGACTCGACTATACTGAGCCCAAGCACGCTATGTCGCCGGCCAACCAAGCCGGCGTGATGAGTTCTGGCAACGGCGGAGTTGGCTGCATGCCCAATCGAATCCACACGCAGACGCTTGCTGTTCTGACCGGTGTTGTTGCGCTTAACGCGACGGGCGCGTTGACGCACGCACTGGCCCAGCACGAAGTGGCCAAGCTGCGTGCCGCGGACCGTGTGGCGCGCGACTACTTCGGGCGCGCCGTGGCCATTTCCGCCGACACGGTCGTCGTCGGGGCGTACCTGGACGACGACAACGGCACCGACTCCGGCTCGGCATACGTGTTCCGCTTCGACGGGTCCAAGTGGGTCCAGCAAGTCAAGCTGCGGGCCTTCGACGGCGCGCCGGACGATTGGTTCGGCTACTCCGTGGCCCTTTCAGACGGCGTCGCCGTGATCGGGGCGGACCGCGACAACGACCTCGGCCCCAAGTCCGGCTCGGCGTACGTGTTCCGCTTCGACGGCTCGAAATGGGTCCCGGAAGCCAAGCTCCTGCCCGCCGACGGCGCGGCCAACGACCACTTCGGCAAGTCGGTGGCCGTCTCCGGCGACACCGTCGTCGTCGGGGCACCCTTCGACGACGACAACGGAACCGATTGCGGCGCGGCGTACGTCTTCCGCTACGACGGCTGGGGCTGGGTCCAGCAAGCTAAGCTGCGGGCCTCCGACGGCACCATCGATGACCTCTTCGGCTACATCTACTCCGTAGCCATTTCCGGCAACACCATCGTGGTCGGGGCGCAAAGCGACGACGACCACGGGCCCGCCTCCGGCTCGGCGTACGTCTACCGCTACAACGGCAACGCGTGGGTCGAGGAAGCCAAGCTCACCGCCTCCGACGCCGCGGCGCGCGATGCGTTCG
>JAUWXH010000052.1 GCA_030616465.1 Planctomycetota bacterium
GCTGGGCCCGGGCTCCGACAACCATCAAAGGGGGGGTTGTGTGGGCGTCTCGCCCGCCTTATTGGTTGCCGCCGTGCGGCCGAGACGCCCGCACTACCCGTCAATCGATGGCCGACGGAACACTAGGCAGCCTCCCGCTCGCGCCGCACAATCACGCGCTCTGTAAAACAGCCCTCACCCAAGCCATAATGATGGCATGCCTGGCACGAAGGGCTCGCCGAAAAAGTCTGCCGGCTCCGCCTCGACCGCTCTTGGCGGCTACTGGGCGGCAACGCGGCAACCCTTTTATTGCCTGCTGCTTCTGTTCCCGCTCGTGGCGACCTATGAGTTCGGCACGCTCATCATCAACCCGAACGGCCTGCCGCAGCCCGACCTGGTCGCTTACGGGCTCATCCGCGGCCTGCTCGGGTGGCTGGGGGCCAGCGGGTTTTGGCTGCCCGGCGTCGTCCTGCTGCTCACCCTGCTGATCTGGCACCTCCTCAGCCGATACTCCTGGCAGATCCGCGGGTGGGTCCTGCCCCTCATGCTCGCCGAGAGCGTCGCCCTGGCGGTGCCGCTGTTCGCCTTGAATCAGGTCATGCTCACCGCCGGCCAAACCCAAAACGCCGACCTGGCCCTGCAGATCATGGTGGCCCTCGGCGCGGGCGTGTACGAGGAGCTCGTATTCCGCCTGTACCTGATCACCGGCCTGACGCTCCTGCTCGTGCACCTGCTGCGCGTCCCCAAACGGATTTCCCTCTGGCTGGTCATCGGCTCCGCAGCCGCCATCTTCGCCCTCTGCCACGTCCAGCCCGTCGGGGCCGAGCCGTTCGCCTGGCAGACCTTCCTGATGCGCCTGGCCGCCGGCGTCTACCTGTCGCTAATCTTCATCGCCCGCGGACTCGGTGTGGCCACCGGCTGCCACGCGGCCTACAACTTGATCCTGCTCGCCGTGACTTCGCCGCTCGCCTGACGGCGTCTGCCGCGTCGCCGCGGTCGCTTGCCGCGGTACAATCACCGCTGCCGTCACACCGCCCACGCGTACGATGAACGTGGTAAGGTAGTGCGCGGCTGAAACCGGATAGCCGAGGGCTGACGATGAAGGTGAAACCGATCGGCGAGCACGAGCAGACGGACGTGACGATGCCCGGCGCGGCGGGAGCCCGTATGCGCATGTTGATCGGACCCGACGACGGTGCGAAAACCTTCCATATGCGCCACTTCGAGGTCGAGCCCGGCGGCCACACCCCGCAGCACCAGCACGACTACGAGCACGAAATCCTCGTCCTCGAGGGCCAGGGCGTTGCGCGGGGCGAGCAGGGCGAGCGGCCCCTCAAGGCCGGCCACGTGGTTTGGGTCCCCGCCAGCGAAAAACACCAGTTCCACAACACAGGTCCGCAGCCGCTCCAGTTCATCTGCCTGATCCCCGCCTGCCAGGTTTGCACCCGCTAGCCCGCATCAGTCTTCGGCTGCCGGAAGTAGGGCTAACCCGCATGCTTCACGAACCACGAAGGCACCAAGACACAAAGGCCTATACCATGAAGTATCAGCGTGGAGCGAGACGCGTGCCGGAGAGGACAGCCTGTCTCGGGAGCTCATCTTCGACAACGGGGCAGATTGCCCGGAGAAACCCGGTTCCTCTTCGTGCCTTCGTGTCCTAGTGGTAAGAGATTGGGGCTAGTCCCCGAACTTGATCCCTTGCGCCAGCGGCAGCTCGGTGCCCCAGTTTATTGTATTCGTCTGCCGGCGCATGTAGGCTTTCCAGGCGTCGGAGCCGGATTCGCGGCCGCCGCCGGTTTCTTTTTCCCCGCCGAACGCCCCGCCGATCTCGGCCCCGCTGGTGCCGATGTTGACGTTGGCGATCCCGCAGTCGCTGCCCGTGTGGGCCAGAAACTGCTCGGCTTCGAGCAGGCAGCAGGTGAAGATCGCCGAGGACAGGCCCTGCGGAACGCCGTTGTGCAGACGGATGGCTTCGTGGATCTCGGCGCGCATCCGGTCGGTGCCCACGGCGTCGGCCACGTTCGTGGTCGAATCCCGCGCTGCGGCCGGGATGTCCGGTGAGCCGTAGCCGATGATGTACAGGATCGGGGCGAAGGTCTCTTCCTGGACGATGTCGAACTCGTTCCTGGCGGCGGCGATGCAGGGCTTGACGTAGTGCCCGCCGGGGTAGTCCGATCCGTCCAGTGGCTCGCCGCCGTAGAGAACCTCGCCGCCCTCGTCTTTAATGCACTTGATGGCGTTCTGCATGTCGCTGACGGCGTCGCGGGTGACCAGCGGGCCCATGAGCGTATCGCCTTTACGCGGATCGCCGATGCGGATCGTCTCGTACGCTCCCAGTAGCCGGTTCACCAGCTCATCGCGGATCGAGGCGTGGACGATGATCCGCCGCGTGCTCGTGCAGCGCTGGCCGGCAGTGCCGACCGCGCCGAACAGGATCGCGCGCAGGGCCATATCCATGTTCGCGCTCGGCGTGACGATGATCGCGTTGTTACCGCCCAGCTCGAGAATCGTCCGGCCCAGCCGCTCGCCGACAACCGACCCAACGCGGTAGCCCATCCGGCAACTGCCGGTGGCGGAAATCAGCGGAATGCGCCGGTCGTGCAGCAGCTTATCGCCGACGGTCGAGCCCTTACCGACCACCAGCGAGAAGATCGCCGGATCGACCCCGTTCGTTTCGCACACCTCGGCCGCAATCTTCGTGCAGGCAATGGCGGTCAACGGTGTCTGGCTCGACGGCTTCCACAGCACGCTGTCGCCGCAGACGGCCGCGATCGCCGCATTCCAGCTCCAGACGGCGACGGGAAAGTTGAAGGCGCTGATCACGCCGACGACGCCGAGCGGGTGCCACTGCTCGTACATGCGGTGTTCGGGCCGCTCGGAGTGCATGGTCAGGCCGTAGAGCTGCCGCGAGAGGCCGCAGGCGAAGTCGCAGATGTCGATCATCTCCTGCACTTCGCCCTCACCCTCCGCGATGATCTTGCCCATCTCGAGCGTGACCAGGGCGCCGAGCTCCTTCTTCACCTCGCGCAGCCGGTTGCCGAGCTGGCGGACTACCTCGCCGCGTTTGGGGGCCGGCACTTCACGCCATTTGAGGAACGCGGCGTGAGCCCGGCCGACGATCTTGTCATACTCCTGCTCGGTGACCTGCTTGACGGTGCCGATCTTCGAGCCGTCGATCGGGGTGATCACCTCGAGCGTCGGCCCGGAGCCAAGCCATTCACCGCCAAATCCGCCAAGGTTCTCGCCTTCAATCCCGAGTTTCTTGAGGAAGTCGTTCATGTTTCCACCTACAGGTAGTGAGATCAGGTTAAGCGGATGTAGGGCAGACGGAGCGTAGCGACGCCTGCCAAAGTTGCCCGAATGCTGAATTTACCACCGAAGGGGCCGGCACACAAAGGGCGGTGTGGCCGGTCTGGTTCGCCGAGCGGGCTCACTCGTGGGGGACCGGTGCCAGCCCGGCCTTGAGTTCGTGAATCGTCCGCAGGAGTGCGTAGAGAACCCACAGCCACGGCAGAAGGAGCGCGCACGTGATCGGAATGGCCCAAGGGGTCTCCCACTCGACATGCACGTTCTCCTGCCGGCTCACAGCGATCGCCAACAGGACGGCCCCGCCGATGAGTACGGGGGCGCTCCAAAGCAACACATAGAGCACACGCGCGATCCGCCAAGCACGCGCGGCTCCTCGTAGTCGGCGCTGGTCCGCGATCTGCAACATCGCGTCGGCGAAGAGAAACGGCCATGCTGCCAGAACGAGCACCAGAACGCCCACACCCGCCACGGCGAACACGAGCAGGACGGGTGAAACCTCGGACCAGTCATACTGAGGCTGCGCTTCGGTCCGAGACATCGGCGCGAAGGCGACCAACATAAGCACCACGACTTTCACGAAGGACGTGCGCCAGCCGCAGCGACCCGCGTAGGCTTGATCGGAAAGCCGATAGATGCCGATGCAGACGAGCAGCGCGCCCATTCTCTGCCCACCCAGTGTGGTCTGGCCAACCCAGCAGGTGCAGGACCACAGTATAAAGCCGAAGAACATCCACCAAAGCGCCCGTGCCATGCGTCTGTCGGTCGGCCGGGGCTCAGTCTGCGAGGCAAGGATGGTCATTTTTGCCCTCCCGGCAACGTGCCTGCCAGTTGTTCCAAACGCGAGTGTACCATCGAAGTGGCGACCCAAGAAAGAGGCAGCGACGCCGTGCCGTCATCAGAGCTGCACCACAGTCTGGCTTCGGGCAGTGTTCACACTTCCTGCCGGGCGCGAAGGGCTTCTTCGAGCATCGAGCGGTTGGCGTATTCGATCTGTCCGCCCGGGGCCAGCCCGCGGGCCGGGCGCGTGATCTTTACGCCGGTATCGCTGAGCAGGCTGGTGATATGCAGCGCGGTGGCATCGCCTTCGAGCGTGGGGTTGGTGGCCAGGATGACCTCGCGGACGTCGCCGGCTTTGACCCGCTTGACCAGTGTGTCAATGGTCAAGTCGCCTGGCTCGATGCCCTCCAGCGGGGCAATGTGGCCCATCAGTACGTGGTAGACGCCCGTGATCAGCCCGGTGGCTTCCAGGCTGGCCAAGTCTTTCGGCTGCTCGACGACGACGATCTGGCCCTGATCGCGGCGGTGGTCGGCACATATGTGGCACAGCTCGCCCTCGGCCAGGTTGTGGCAGCGCGCGCAGGGGCGAATCTTTTCCTTGATATCGCGCACGGCCTCGGCGAGCGCCAAGGCGTCGACCGCGTCGGTTTTGAGCAGGTGGAAGGCGATGCGCTCCGCCGACCGCGGCCCCACGCCGGGGAGCTTCTTCAGCTCGTCGATGAGCCGTTGCAGCGGGTTAGTCACGGTAACGTCGCTCATCGTTTGCGTCGGTCGGCCCTCTTTGAACGAGGTGGTCTGCCTTCAGTCGCGGTCCCACGGCCGGCAGGGGCGCCGGCCGCTACTGCCCGCCGCCGAGTGAGTCCATCATGCCCTGCATATCCATTCCGCCGGTGAGGGCCTGCATCTCCTTCTGCGCGCCCTCACGGCTTTTCTGGATTGCGTCGCGCACGGCGGCGCAGAGCAGGTCTTCCAGCAGCTCGACGTCGTCGTCCTTAACCAGTGCCGGGTCGATCTTGATTTCGAGCAGGTCGCCTTTGCCGTTGGCGGTGACGCGGACCTGACCGCCGCCGGCCTCGCCGACGTAGCGGGCGGCCTCGAGCCGGGCCTGCATCTCCTGCATGTTCTGCTTGATCTGGCCTGCGTTCCGTAGAAGGTGGGCAAGCTGTCCCAGGTTTCCAAACACGCGTTACTCCGTAGCTCCGTCCGTCGGTGTGGGGTCTTGGCACTCGACGTATACGACACCATCAAACAGGTCCACTGTCTGTTGCACAAGGGGGTCCGCTAGAGCTCTGGCTCGCTCTTCTGCTGACGCGGGCCGGCGGGGCGTAGTGGCTACCGGCTGGGCCTCGGGTACCGGTGCCGCCCCGGCCGAGGCAACCAGCGCGGACCGATTGGCGCCTTCATATTTCCGTGGTGCCCTCGACTCGGGCGTGAAGCGGCTCGCGCTCGTCCGTGCCGGTGAAGGCGCGGCGTCCCTACAACGACCGCCGGCGGGCGGCCCGGGCGCTACCGCCGACGCGGGCTTTTTTTTTTCGACCGCCGGGGCCTCCGCAGGCCCCAGTTGCGCTAGAAGCTGCTCGATCGGCGCCCATTCGCGCATGTTGGCAAACCGGACCATCAACGCGTCGGTCAACGCCCGACCGGCACCACTGTAGCGCACGTTCCGCCGCAACTCCTCCAGCATCGCGATCATCTGCACGTATTGGGACAGCTCGAACTGCCCGCTGAGCTTGACGTACGCGTCGCGGGTGGTGGCGGGCACGTCCACGACGGAGGCGTCCGCCCCGCACGCCCGGACCAGCATCAACGTCCGCACCACCTCGATCGTGTCGTTGCAGAAGACCTCCAACCCGCGCCCGCCGGCCAGAATGGCGTCCACGTCCAACATGACTTGGCCGACCGCGCCCGCCGCCACGTGCTCCAACAGGGCGAAGATCTGCTCGTCCTGGGCCGGTGGGAGAATCTCATCGAGCACCTCGGCCGACAGCTTCTTCGGCGAAACCGAGAGGAGCTGATCGAGGATGCTCAGCGCATCGCGCATCGAGCCGGTGGCCAGCCGAGCGATCCGCCGCAGCACCGCCTCTTCCGCCTGCGCGCCCTCCGCCTTGGCGATCTCGCCCAGCCGCTCGGCGATCGCCTCCGGGCTGATGTTGCGGAAGTTGAAGCGCTGGCAGCGGCTCTGGATCGTCGCCGGCACCTTCTGCACCTCCGTGGTGGCCAGCATGAACTTGACGTGGTCCGGCGGCTCCTCGAGCGTCTTCAGCAGGGCGTTGAACGCCCCGGTGCTGAGCATGTGGACCTCGTCGATGATGTAGATCTTGAAGCGCGAGCGGGCGGGCCGATACGCGGTGTTGCTGCGCAGCTCGCGGATGTTGTCCACCCCGGTGTTGCTGGCGGCATCGATCTCGATCACGTCGATGTCCTGGCCCTCGCCGATCGCCCGGCACGCTTCGCACTCGCAGCACGGTTTGACGGTGGGTTCCTCGGCCTTCAGGCAGTTGAGGGCCTTGGCCATGATACGGGCCATGCTGGTCTTACCGACGCCGCGCGAGCCGGTGAACAGGTATCCGTGGTGGATGCGGCCGGTCTTGATGGCGTTGACCAATGTGGTGGCGATCGGCTCCTGGCCGATGATCTCGTCAAAAGTCCGGCTGCGGTACCTGCGCGCGAGAACCGTATAAGCCACTTACTGAACCTCGATGCTGCCGTGGCCGGTGTGGCTCTTGAAGAGCCCGGACGCCATCGCGAGTCGCCCTCTTCAATTCGCCATTCTTAATTCGCCATTCTGCATTTAAGAGTGTGCCCGAGGCTCCAGCCAGGTTGACGGTGCACGTGGGCCATGCCGGATGGGCTGCTGCCTTCCGACCCTGACCCGTTGTCCGGCCGACGCACTGCACCGGCCCGACCTTCAACGCCTCAGGGCACGGAGTCCATGGTAACGCGGGCCCAGGCCGCGCTCCAGTCCCCGGGCGCAAGGCGAGCTAAACCTTGAGGGAGACGGCCTTCACGCCGCGGCGGCCGAACCGTTTTAGCAACTGGCGGACGTGCTCTTTCACGTATTCCCGCGTTTGTTGCGGGGCCAGGCCGACGTGGCGTTTCGGGTCGAGAAGTCTCGACCAGCGGATGCCTGCGAACGCCGGGTCGCCCTTCAGCCGCTCGATCAGGTCGTTGGGCTTGCCGCGTTTCTTGACCTGCTCACCGGCCCTCTGGGCGTGCTGGCGGATACGTTCGTGTAGTTCCTGCCGGTCGCCGCCGCGGGCAACCGCCGCCATCAGAACCTCCTCCGTCGCGATGAAGGGTAGCTCGGCCTCGACGCGGGCGGCGATGGTCGCCGGATAGACAACCAAGCCGTCGAAGATGTTGCACAGCAGGATTGCGATCGCGTCGGCCGTCAGGAACGCCTCCGGGATGACCAGCCGCTTGTTGCTCGAATCGTCGAGCGTGCGCTCAAACATCTGGGCGGCGAGCGTCATGGGTGGTGAGCTTGCCAGGCTGACCAGGTAGCGGGCCAGACCCGTGGCACGCTCGCAGCGCATCGGATTGCGCTTGTAAGGCATCGACGAGCTACCGACCTGCGTCTTTTCGAAGGGCTCCTCGATTTCTTTGAGCATCGCCAGCAGGCGGAGGTCGTTGCAGCTCTTCTGCACCCCGGCGGCGTATGAGGCCAAAGCTGAGAGGATCTCGACGTCGATCTTCCGCGAGTAGGTCTGCCCGCAGACGGGGTAGCAAGCCTCGAAGCTCAGCTTCTTCACGAACGATCGCTCCAGCCGCCGGACTTTCGCCGCGCTGCCCAGCAGCTTCAGGAAAGACGCCTGCGTGCCGGTCGCCCCGCGCAGCCCGCGGCATTTCAATCCAGCCTGCAATGCGCCGAGCCGCTCGAAATCAGCCAGCAGGTCCCCCAGCCACAGGCAGGCGCGTTTGCCCACTGTGGTCAGTTGCGCCGGCTGGAGGTGTGTAAAGCCCAACGTCGGCAGATCGGCGTGCTTCTGGCAGAAATCGGCCAGGGGGCGGAGCGCCGCGACGAGCCGCCCGAGCAGCAGGTCCAGCGCAGAGCGCATCAGGATCAGGTCGGCGTTGTCCACGATGTCCATACTGGTGGCGCCCAGGTGGATAATCCCGCGGGCTGCGGGAGCCGCGTCGCCGAACGCGTGGATATGGGCCATCACGTCATGGCGCGTCTGCCGTTCGTAGCGTGCGACGGCGGTGAAGTCGATGTCATCGACGACGCGCTTCATGGCCCGGATTTGCCGGAGCGAGATGGGTAAGCCCAATTCGCGCTGGCTTTCGGCCAGGGCTACCCAGATGCGCCGGTACGTGGAAAAACGCGTCTGCGCGCTCCACAGGCGGATCATCTCCCCCGAGGCGTAGCGCGTGACGAGCGGGTTTTCGTAGGTATCGTGAGTGGAGCGGCGCGTTGTACGTTTTGATCGCTTGCGTGCCATTGGCTCTCCAGCACCGTCATCAGCCGTGCTTCGCGGCCCACGGCCGGGACAGGGCCCGGCCGCTACGTTTCCAGGGCTGGTGCGAGAATCCTTTCTCGCACCCGGAGCAGCGGGAATCCTTTCCCGACTGGAGCGGGATGGGAATCCCGCCCGTCGAGGTGCGAGAAAGGATTCTCGC
>JAUWXH010000557.1 GCA_030616465.1 Planctomycetota bacterium
ATTCGAGCTCGCCCAGCAGGTGCGCGCGCTCGCCCGCGTCGAGCTCGTTCCACCAGCGGAGCACGTGCGCTTGCCCGCGCGACTGGAGGTCGGCAAGGCAGCGGTTATATCGAGATTCGATGGTTCTCGCGTCTGCGTACATACTCATCCGATTACATACGGCTGGTGCTGGGTCGGCACGCCCCACCGCGAAAGCCGAAGACCGGCTAACCGTGGTCGCTGCCCACCTTACTGGATCAGTGTGTTCCTTTCCATCATGACCAGTGGGTCGAACGTGGCGAAGTCGGCCTGGTGGATCAACACCGTCTCGACCACCTGGGGGCGCCCCTCACCTTCCTTGGCGTGGCAGGCGATCGTGTTGAGCACCTCGTCCGGGAGGCCGGCCTCGGACGCGATGGCGGTGCCGGAGATCGGATGGCGGGCGCACATGCCGCTGCGGCTGTTGCGGTAGCCGCCCTCGCCGTCCGGCTCGAACTCGAGCAGCTTGCCCACGTCGTGCAGCAGCCTGCCGGCCAGCAGCCGATCGTGGTCGATCCGGTACGGCATCGCGCGGTACGCCTGCTCCTGCGCCTTGGCCAGACTGTGGGCACCTTCCGTGACCGCGATGATATGCTCGATGAAGTTCACGCCGCGGGTGTTCGTCAGCAGCGTGAACGGGATCTGCTTGAGCTCCTCGACGCTCCTCCACCCGCCGCGCTCGCAGACCAACACCCACGCGCGGACGGTTTTGGCCCGCAGGTCTTCGTCCTTGATGCGGGGCAGAATCGACTCGAAGAGCCCTTCGATATCGGCTTCACTGATCATTCCTGTCTCCACAACACGTAGATCATCTGACCAGGGCAAGGTCCGCTGCGTGGACCAACCTCGCACCGTCCCGTCCGTTGCCCCGCGTGCGGACCGCCTCATTCGACTGGCGCGACGGTCGGGTCGTCAAGCGCGGGGTCTGGGCTCACAACTACCGGGCTCCACCCGCGCGCGACGACGCCGATGCGGCGCTCGCCGAGGCTTATGACGACAATCTGGCCGCCGCCCGACGCGCTGCCGACCGAGAGTTCGGCCACAGCCAAATCGTCGCCGACAATCGTGGGGTAGCGGAAGCGCCACAAGTCATAGGTTGTCTCGAATCGGAGGGAGATGCGCTCGCTCCCGTACGTGGCCGAGAGTGTCCCGACCGCGCCGGGCGTGACGTGCACCTGCCACGTCTGCTCCTCGTGCGCCGGCAGCTGGCGGACGATAAACCAGTTGCCACCGTGCTCATGTATCTCCTCGGGAGTACTGCAATCACGCGGCACGGCGGTCGGCCCGGGCATCTTTCCAATCACGCCGGACTCCCACGCTTGGCTTCCCCTGCCTGCCAGACACAGGTACCAACAATCGCCGCCCTCGCCCGGCGCGCCGTAGATTCGCTTGTCGGGCGCCAGCGCAGGCAGGTGGAATTCGTGCCGACGATCTGTGCCGTCTAGGCGCGCGGAGTAAACGTCGCCGTCCCCCGCTGAAACGTAGTACACCCGGACGTTCAGGTCGTGCGGCACGAAGCTCAGCGTGCGATCCGGGATGACATCGGTAACCACACTGTAGTTGGCCATGATGAGGTATAGTGGTAGGAGCACCGTGTAGGACGCAGCTTGCGCAAGCAGACACGCCCACAGCGAAGTTGAC
>JAUWXH010000048.1 GCA_030616465.1 Planctomycetota bacterium
CCATGATGAAAGGCAGCTTGGAGTCGGGGTTGTCGGTGCCGTCGGTGTTCTTCATGGGCGGCCAGCCGCCGTCGGGCACGTCGCCCACCCATCCGCTGCCATCCCAGGCGATCACCGGGTGCAGGCTGTCATACGGATGGCCGAACTGGTCCACCCCGGCCCGGTTGTAGACGATCCGCCGGTTGACCGGCCAGCACCAGGACCACTCGGAGTTGAGGCCGATGCCGCTGGTCTCGCGTGTGCGGCGGGCCATCTTGTTGCCGGCGTTGAAGTCGTGAGCGGTGTAGGAGTTGCAGAACAGCCAGTTGCCGGAACTGGTCGTGCCGTCGTCCTTGAGGTAGGCGAAGGAGGGGACCAGGTCGCCCGCCTTGAAGCTCTTGCCCTTGTCGGGAAAGTCCACGTCGGCGAGGAAGTACCCGTTGATGTCCTTGGCCAGCAGGCGGGCAGGAACCTCGGACCCGTCGAAGTAGTCCCACTTGAGATTGATGATCGGATCGGGGAAGGCACCGCCGCCGCTATATAGCGCCCGCACCGCCTCGAACAGCTCGTTCATGATCTCGGCGTCGGGCTTGGCCTCTCCCGGGGGGTTAACCGCCTTGTAGCGCCACTGCGCCCAGCGGCCGGAGTTGGTGATGCTGCCTTCCTTCTCGACCGAGGCGGCACAGGGCAACTGGAACACCTCGGTTTGAACGGAGGCGGGATTCATGCCGGGGCCGCGCCAGAACTCGGCCGTCTCGGTCGGGAAGATGTTGACCGTGACCAGCCAGTCGAGCTTGGCCAGGGCCTTCCGCACCTTGTTGGCATTGGCGCTGCTGTTGGCGGGGTTCTGGCCCCAGGCGAAGAAGCCCTTGACGACGCCGTTGTACATCGCGTCGAAGATGGGCTGCCAGGCGTAGTTGACGCCGTCGTCGCGCTTAGGCAGCCAAGCATAGCCGAAGTCGTTGGCGGGCGCCGCCGCATCGCCGTACATGCTCTTGAGGAAGCTAACGATGTACTTGGGGTAGTTGCCCCACCAGTTGGCGCTGCGCGGCTCAACGGTGGTCGGCATCCACTTCGTGATGTACTCGGCCAGCGTGGTCTGCGATTCCTGCGGGGTCTTGAGGTAACCCGGCAGGATATGGAACAGCAGGCAGTGGTCGGTGGAGCCCTGCACGTTGGACTCGCCGCGCAGCGCGTTGACTCCGCCGCCGGCCACCCCGATGTTCCCCAGCAGGAGCTGGATCATGGCCATGGCCCGGATGTTCTGGGCCCCGACGGTGTGCTGTGTCCAGCCCATGGCGTACATGATCGTGCCGGCGCTGCCGGGCTGGTACGAGCGCAGCACGTAGGTCTCGTAGACCTCCAGCAGCTTGTCCTTGGGTGTGCCGGTGATGCTGGAGACCTTGTCCAGGTCGTAGCGCGCGTAGTGCTGCTTGAGCATTTGGTAGACGCAGCGCGGGTCCCGCAGGGACTTGTCCTTGAGAATGACGCCGTCCCCATCGACCTGGAAGTTCCAGGTGGACTTGTCGTACTTGCCGGTCGCCGCGTCGAACCCGCTGAACAGCCCGGTGGCCGTGTCAAAGCTATAGTCCTCGCGGACTAGGTAGCCGGCGTTGGTATACTCGGCCACGTACTCGTGCGGGATCAGGTCGTTCTGCAGGATGTACTTCAGCATGCCGCCCAGGAAGGCGATGTCGGTCCCGCTGCGCAGCGGGGCGTAGATGTCTGCCTTGCTGGAGGTGCGCGTGAACCGGGGGTCGACGCTGATGAGCTTGGCCCCGGCGACCCGAGCCTCGGTCACCCAGCGGAACGAGATGGGGTGATTCTCGGCCGCATTGGAGCCCATGATGAGGATGACATCGCTGTTTTTGATGTCGATCCAGTGGTTGGTCATAGCACCCCGGCCGAACGAAGTCGCCAGACTGGCGACGGTGGCGGAGTGTCAGTTTCGGGCTTGGTGTTCTATGTATATTAAGCCCAGGGCCCTCAGAAACTTCTGATACAGCCAGCACTCTTCGTTGTCGAGCGCGGCGCTGCCCAGCGAGCTGATGCCCAACGTGCGGTTGACCGTCTTGCCGTTGGAGTTCTTGGTCTCGAAGGTTGCGTCGCGCGTTGCCTTGATCTTCGCCGCGATGCGACTGACGGCCTCGCTCCAACTCATTTCGGTCCAGTCCGTGGCGCCGGGAGCGCGATGGAGCACCTTGGTCAGGCGGTTCTCGTTGTTGGCCATCTGGTAGAGCGACGAGCCCTTGGAGCAAGCCGTCCCGTCATTGATCGGGTGCTCCGAGTCGCCCTCGATGTTGATGACCTTACCGCCCGAGGCGTCCACCACGAACCCACAACCGACCGCACAGTACGGGCAGATCGTTGTGGTGCGCGTCGCCTCCCGCAGATTCTTGCGGAGCTCCGCCGCATGGGCCTTCACCGGGCCTAGCGCAAAGCCCATCCCGACGATGGCGACCCCCGCGGTCGCCGCGGAAACCTTTAGGAACCCTCTACGTGTGATTAACATCCGTACCTCCTATCCGGTCGAAAAGTACCCTGACCGACTGATACGACTTGCGTGGTCAGCAGAACGCCTGTGGCAGTGCTTTGTGGCGTGGATCGCTGCGGACGCCCCCTTCGTGTGGTGCCGCAGGTTGAGCCCCCAGAAGCCCCGCAGCGCTCCGGTGCCTCCGAGGAAGGCCCGTCGGCTCGTCTCCATTCCTGGTTCCTGCTTGGCCGTGGCGTGTCTCCCTCGCGCGCGCCAGGAACCGTTCACTGGTGCGACGACGCGCTGGGACCGTACGGAAGTGACCGCGCTGACTGCCCGCGCTACCTGCCCACACACACTCCCCACGCGCCAACCGTTACTCCTCGGGCAATTCCCGCGCCATGGCACCGCTATCGGGCGGGCCGCGCTCAAGGTGCCAGAAACCCCCAGCGGCGTCACCAAGCCCGACCAGCGTTATGCGGCCTGGCTCACCGATGCGGAAAAATCCGCACACTTGCGTGAAAGCCCGCGCATCATAGCTGGCAACGCAGCCCAGCCGCCCGGCGCAGCGCGCGCCACGCGGCCCCAACCGCTCACAGGCGTTCACTTTGGATGAGCGTTATGTTCGTTCATGCATATCGACCCTACGTCACCATTCGGTCCTTGGCAGGCGGACTAACAAACGCGAAGCATCGCGCCTGCATGCGCTTGCGCACGCCTCCGGCGCGTGGCGAACACAGGCCGCACCGTCGCACGCTGGCGGCGCCGGCCCGTGTAGCTCGGCGTTCCGGGCTACGGGGGAGCGCCGGGGACAGTCAATGGGGCGGGCTCGAGGTGCAAAAGCCAAGACCGCCTGACAGAGCCCGCCTGGCACGGGCATCTTGCCCGTTTTCGCGCCGGCGAGACGCCGGCGGCCCCCGGGTTCCGGCGGACGATCCTAGTTTGTGCAGCCCCAGTCGGCGAGCAGGATACCGAGGTCGGCCTGGTCGGTCCTGTCGTCACCGTTGAGGTCACCAACGCAGCCGTTCACGGGGTCGTCGCAGCCCCAATCGGCCAGCAGGATTCCCAGATCGGCCTGGTCAGTGTCGTTGTCGTCGTCCAGGTCGCCGACGCATTCGATGGGGTAGTGGAAGCCCATATCCACGATGCCGGCGTCGCCGACCTGATCTGTCCGCGTGGTGCGGGTATCCAGACCGAGGTTCTCGGCCGTGTCGCTGCCGGTGTTCACGCAGGGGCTGTCCACGGGCTGGCCGGCTGCCGTTTGGCTGAGGTAATAGTCCCCGAGGAAGCCGCCCACAAACAGCGGATCGGCGTCGATGTTCCCCTCCCCTGGCCAACCGCCTTGAACGTCGCTGTAGGTCACTGCGGGGTTTCCGGACTCGATATAGACCTCCTCAGGCACGTCGCCCCACAAGATGCAGTTGGTGATCGTCGGACTGCTATAATCCTCGCAGGTCACGCCGCCACCGTGTAATGCCGCGTTCTCCGTGATCGTGCAATTGGTGATCGTCAGATTGCTGTCCGCCCTGCAGCGTATGCCACCGCCAAACTCCTGCGCCGTGTTTCCGCTGATCACACAGTTGGTGATGATCGGGCTGCTATAGGAAAGATAAATAGCCCCGCCGTCACTCGTTGCCGTGTTCCCCGTGATGACGCAGCCGGCGATCGTGGGGTTAGAACTGGAAGAGCAGAAAACTGCAGCGCCGTCGTGCGCCGTGTTCCCTGCAATCGTGCAGTTGGTGATCGTCGGACTGCCGACCTTGCAGCGGATGGCGCCGCCGTAAAAGGAGTGGTTCTCAGTGAAGGTGCAGTCGGAGATGATTGGGCTGCTGTACCAGCAGCAAATGCCGCCGCCACCTCAGTCGCGGCTCGCCGTGTTCCACCTGATCGTACACCTCCTGATCGTCGGGTTGCTGGAGTACGTGCACAAGATGCCGCCGCCGACCGTACCGCAGGCGCCCTCCTCGGGTGCGTAGCCATTCTGGATCGTGAACCCGTCCACGAGCGAGGCAGCGGTCTCGCCGCTGTGGAAGTAGAAGCCGCGGTGGTGCCATCCCCCGCAGTCGATGATGCAGTTGTCGGGACCGTTCTCGCTACGAACCGTGATCAGCTTGCCGCCGAAGTCCAGATCCCGGTTGCCGTCGCCCGTGTAGGTGCCGTCGCAGACGACGACCTCGTCGCCGTCCGAGGCGGCGTCGATGCCCTCCTGGATCGTGACGTAATCCCCGCTGCCGTCCGAGCAGACGAAGATCGTGTCGCCGTAGGCACCAACCACGCCGATTGTCAGCACCACGGGAAGCACCAGCGCAGCCACACGCAAATTCCGGGTGTGAACTCGCATTGCTCGCTCCTCATAGTAGACGTGTTCGCACAAGGACGCCCCGCCGGCATCCTGCCTGGCCCGATTGCAATCAACGCGGGCCGCTTAGCGCATTATAACAAATACGTGGCCTGGATGGAGCGCAACCCGCCGGGTTCCTCGGCGCTGGCTGAAACTGCATTAGCAGGCGAGGATTCGTCGGGCGGAGGGGGCGATCAGGCCGCCGACGCCCGTGGCCAGAGCTATCTTCAGAAGCTCAACCGGCAGGAAGGGCCAGAAGCCTAGCTCCAGCGTTGTCCACAGCCCGGTGCCCGCCCAGAGCGCGAGCCACGTCAGGCCGGCGGCGTAGATGACGCCGTTGCCGAGCAGCATCGCGGCTAGCACCCGTTTCCAGCGCCGGCGGCTCGGTTGCGTGATCCGCCCGATGATCGGCTGGGCGAGCACGAAGCCGATCAGATAGCCGCCGGTCGCGGCGAACACGGTCTCCAGCCCCCAGTTTCCCAAGGCGAACACGTGGTAGCCCGTGGTGCCCAGCAGCAGGTAGAAGGCCATGCTGGCGGTGCCGAGGCGCGGCCCGAGGGTCACCCCAGCCAGCAGTACGAAGAACGTCTGGAGCGTGATCGGCACGGGCGTGCCCGGAACCGGCAGGGCGATCCGTGCCCCGGCGGCCGTGAGCAGGGCAAAGGCCACCACGCCGGCCACGGACAGGCCGACGCGTATGTGACGACCAGCGGTGGCTGCGTTGACGGTCATGCCTTGCGTGCGGGTATTCATGGCGGCGGGATGATAGACCAGGGCGGCCTGTGGGGCAAATGGTCTACAATGACTCCGTGGAAATCGACGTTTGGCAACTTCCGATCCCGGACTGGGGGCTGGGGTGCCCCAAGTGTCGCTATCTGCTGCGCGGGCTGCCGTCGCACCGCTGCCCGGAGTGCGGGACGAAGCTGAACATGTCGGAAATCGTCAAGCCGTGGCATCGGTTGCGGGCCCCACGGTTCACCGGCGAGGAGCTGCCGTTTCCGGATTTCGGCCTGCAGTGTGCCAACTGTGGTCGCCCGTTGGTCGGGGCTCGAAAGCACGCCTGCCCGAGCTGCGACACACCCTTCGACCTGCAAGCCATACGACCGTGGCGCAAGTGGTTCGTGATCGACGGCGAGATGTGCGGCCGGGTGCCGCTGCCCATCATCGAGGTCAAGCTGGGCATGGAGCTCGTCCCGTACATGCAGCAGAAAGACAAGGTGCTGCGGGAGATCTACATGGGGCCGCGGATGCTCGGCTCACGCCTGGTGGCCCCCAACGAGTTCTTCTTCGAGGTGTTGTGGCTGATTCGCCGGGCGGAGCTGGAAATCGAGGATGGTCGCGCGCGGGCCGAGACGGACCGCTGGGCGTGTGCGCAGTGCGGCGAGGAAAACCCCGGCAACTTCGAGGTGTGCTGGAGCTGTCAAGCGGCAAGAATGGCGGGTGGCGAATAGCGAATGCACAATGGTCCGAGCGGCCGAGCAGTCCTCAATTCGCCACCCTTAACTGGCTACTCGCCTACTATCTGCACCACGATGTCCCGTCGGCGGGGGCGTGTGTCGAAGTCCATCAGGACGATCTGCTGCCAGGTGCCGAGCGTCATGCGACCATCGACCAGCGGCACGGCGAGCGAGGGGCCCAGGGCCGAAGCGCGCACGTGGGCGTGCCCGTTGTCGTCGTGCCAGGTCTCCTCGTGCTTGTAGTACATGTCCTCCGGCGCAATCCGCTCGAAGAAGGCCTTCAAGTCGTGGTTCAACAGACCCGGCTCGGCTTCCGTCGTGGTGATCCCGGCGGTCGAGCCCACCGCAAATACCACCGATATCCCCTCGCGAATGCCGGACTCGCCGATCACGCGATTTACCTGCTCGGTGATGTCGATCACGTGCGCGTTGCCACACGTCGAAACCTCGAAACGACTTGCATGCGTCACGGTTGGGCTCCTATGCGGGTAGCCGCGTCGCCACGGGCAGCTTGCTCGCGGCCACAGGCGGCCTCCACGACAAACGGGCGGTCGGCCGCTAGAATCATACCCGCTGGGAATCCCCGTTACACGACGGGTCAACGGTATACCGGAGACGCAGCCCAGGGGTGCGAGATGGACGTCACCGTATCGGAAGACCACCGGATGCTGGTCGAGGCGGTGCGCGACTACGCGCGCGGCGAGCTGATCGAACGGGATCAACAGTGGGATCGCACCGAAACCTCCTGCTGTACCCACCTCGACCACTTCTACGAGATGGGGCTGATGGGACTGCGGGTGCCTGAAGAAGACGGCGGCCTGGAGTGCCCGATGGTCCCCTACGCGCACATCATCCGCGAACTGGCGTATGCCTCACCCTCAGTGTCGGTGACCGTTTCCGTGCATAGCATGGTTGCGGAGGCGATCAAGCAGTTCGCGCATGAACGGAGCCGGCGGCGAATGCTCAACCAGCTCGCCACGCCGGGGAACCTCTCCGCATTCGCAATCAGCGAGGCCAACGCCGGCAGCGATCCCGCCGCGGCCCGCGTGCGGGCCGAGCAGGTCGAGCGGGGCTGGAAGCTGTACGGCGAGAAGATGTGGGTGACGAACGGGATTACGGGGCGGTGGTTCGCGGTGCTGGCGCGCAGCGGCGACGGCGGCGCGTCCAAAGACCTCAGCATGCTGCTGATGGATGCTCAGCAGGACGGCGTCGAGCGGCGCCCCATCGAAGGCAAAATGGGCATCCGCGCCAGCGAGACCGCCCAAATGAGCCTCGATGGTGCTTTCGTCCCCGAGGACCACCTGCTGGGAGACCCCGGCGACGGGCTCAAAATCGCCCTGTCGGCGCTCGATGGCGGTCGGCTCGGTATTGCTGCGCAGGCGATTGGCATCGGCCAGGCCTGCCTGGACATCATGAGCGCCTATGCCAAGCAGCGCGAGCAGTTCGGCCAGCCGATCGCCAACTTCCAGGCGATTCAATGGATGATCGCCGACAGCGCGACGGAGCTGTCGGCGGGGCAGCTTCTGACGGACCGGGCGGCGTGGCTGAAGTCGCAGGACCAGCCGTTCACCAAAGAGGCCTCGATGGCAAAGCTCTACGCCAGCGAAGCCGCCAACCGCATCGCCTACCGCGCCGTTCAGATCCACGGCGGATATGGTTACGTGAACGAGTTCCGCGTCGAGCAGCTCTACCGCGACGCCCGCATCACGACGATCTACGAGGGCACCAGCGAGATCCAGCGCCACGTGATCGCGCGCGACGTGCTGAGCGGATCGTGATCGTGCGGCGGCGAGACCGTCGTGGCGGGGCGAGCCGAATAAAGTAGCGGCGTGAACGCTGGGCGGGAGTCCAAACCGGTTCGGGTGGCGTGCGATGCCATGTGTGGGGGTGTGGCGCGCTGGCTGCGCGTATTGGGCATTGATGCAACCTACACACCGGGTATCGAGGACCAGGAGCTGGTGCGCCAGGCGCTGGATGAGCAGCGCGTCGTCGTGACATCGGATCACAAGATTCTCGAGCGGCGGCTGTTCACGACGGGCCGGCTCAAAGGCCTGTTGCTCCCGGTCGGGCTGCGGCGGGACGACCAGGTCCGGCGTGTCGTCACCCGGCTGCGGATACAGGTCGGCTTTCCCCGCTGCGCGCGGTGCAACGGCGAGCTGGCTCCGGTGCAGCGGGCCGAGGTCGCCGACGTGGTTCCGGCCCGCAGCCTGATTTGGGCCAAAGACTTCTTCCGCTGCCGGGCGTGCGGGCACGTCTTTTGGGAAGGGAGCCATTGGCGGCGGATCGGGGCGGTCCGGGCGGAAATGGCCGCGCGAACCGCAGCCGCAGCCGACAACGGGGCGGCAGAGGGAGGCTGACGCGCCTGCCGGCGGTCGGGCGGCGCAGCGCCACGTCGGGGGTTGACCCAGACCCGGCCTTGGGGGCAGAATATGGCGGTGGACCACCAGATGGAGGGTCGGGCATGAACCCGGATACAATTTATTGTGGCGATGCGTGTGAGTTGCTCGAAA
>JAUWXH010000306.1 GCA_030616465.1 Planctomycetota bacterium
GCGAGAAGGACGCCGCCGAGGCCGCCGTCGAGACCCGCGTCAGCATGCCCGGCGGAGGCTTCCGCGGGCAGAAACCCAAGAAGCCCAAGGGCCCGTTCCGGATCACGAAGTGACCCGCCGGGAGCGAACGGCGCCGGATCGGCGCTTCGATCTTGCGGGCGAGACAAGGGCGGCACTTGACCGAGAATCGGACCGTCAGACACTTCTTCGTGGATGAAGCCGGCGATCTTGCGTTCGGCCAGGATGCAGACGGCGGTGCTCGTCAGGATCAGCCCGACGAGAGCGACCATCAAGACCGCCGAGAACCCGAACTGCGAGGCGAGCACGGGCTTGAACGTGTCGGCAAACAGCAGCCAGAGCACGACCAGCAGCGCGGCGATCAGCATGCCGATCACTACGAACGCGGTCAGCAAGATGCCTGGCGAGCGCAGCGCGCGATCAAGCGGTGTTGCGGTCTTGTCGGCGGGATCGTAGTTCATAATCTGCGGCACGGCACGTCTCCCGGCGTGTCGATGTCAATGCGCATGTCTGGGCGGATCGGGCGGCACGTAAACGTCGCCGAAGATCGGCACGGCCGCGGCCAGCGCTTCGCGCACCTTCGCGGCGCGGAACAGGCCGCGCTCGCCACAAAGTTCGTAGAGGAACTGCCCGTCGGCCTTGACGCCCTCCAACGGCACAATCGCCCGCTCGAACGGCTGGAGCAGGCCGGCGCAGTTCATGAATGAGCCTTCGCGCTCGGCCCAGCTTGCCGACGGGATCTGCACCGTCGCGGTTGCGCCGAGCGGCGAGGCGAACAGGTCGTGCAACACCAGGAACTCGACTTTGGCCAACGCCTTGGCACAATCCTTGCTCACCCACTCGTTCGCGTAACCGCCCACGACATAGGCCGCCTTGAACTTGCCCTCGCCGGCTTGGCCGGCGAAATCTCCAAAGGTCAGCGTGGCTCCGCCGAAGTGCTCGATGACCCGCTCGATGCCGCGGCGGTTGGGACAGCGCTCGGCCTTGATGACAAAGCCGCTGGCGGGCGGGACGCCCGCACTACCCTTGGGGAAAGTCGCGTCGTCGCCCTCGACGGGGATGGGGCCGAGCACCAGCGCGGTCTGCGGGGCCACGTCGCGGATGAATCGGGCTAGCAGCCAGGCCTCTTCGCAGGACATCATGGGGCTGAGCACCGCGGCCACGGCGGCGCCGTCGTCGGCCGCCTTCGCCGCCCGCTCGAAGCGGAAGCGCAGAATCTCGGGCAACTCCTCCCAACTGACCGGGGCCCACTCGGCACCGCGGCGGATGCGCGGCTGATTGAGACGGTCGTCGCGGTGGACGTACTTGAAGCCGAACCGCCCGTCGTCGCACATCCACCACTCGTTGACCTTCTCGTTGTAGCGCGGCCGCAGGCGGTAGACGCGGTTCTCGTTCTGGTCCACGTGCACGGTGCAGCCGCGGCTGCATCCCGGGCAGACCGACTTGACCTCTTGCAGGAGCCAGACACGCTGCTTGAACAGGAAGTCCTTGCTCACCAGCGCGCCGACCGGGCAGAGGTCCACCACGTTGCCCTGGAGCTTGCTGTCCAGCGGCCGGCCGGGGAAGACGTCGACCTCCCCGCGGCTCCCGCGGTTGGTGACTGCCAGCTCGGCGGTCCCAGTGATCTCCTGGGCGAAGCGGACGCAGCGCCCGCAGAGCACACAGCGGTCGGAATAGAGCAGCGTGCGCGGGCCGATGTCTTTCTTCGGGTTCTTGTGCTTGTCCTCGACCATGCGCGAGGTGGGCTCGCCGAAGTGTTCCGTGTAGTCCTGCAAGTGACACTCGCCGGCCTTGTCGCACACCGGGCAGTCCAGCGGGTGGTTGAGCAGGTAATACTCCATCACGCGTTTCTGGTTCTGCCTGACGAGCTCGGAACTGAAGCGAACCTCCAGCCCGTCGCGAACCATCGTCTGGCAGGAGGGGAACAGCTTGGGGGCCCACTCGAGTTCCCGGGTCTGCGGGTGCGGCATCTTCATTTCCATCAGGCACAGTCGGCAACTGGCCACGACGGAGAGGCCGGGGTGGTAGCAGTAGTGCGGTATGTTCAGCCCGGCTTCCAGGGCCGCCTGCAAGATGGGGATTCCCGCGCGACACTCGATTTCCTGGCCGTCTATGATGATCGTCGGCATCGACGGAACCTCTCAGGAGCGCGATACGACTTGCCGAAACGGGACGGCGCCCATCAACGGCAGGGTCATCGGACGAAGTTGGCGCTTGAAGGGATCGAGAACCAGCCCCAACGCTTCGAGCGTCGTCACGCCGAGTAGATTCTGGTCACCGGGCTCGCCGAAGATCACCGGCGCGGGCCCACCTTCGCCGCGGTATTCAAAATAGGCGTCGCCGACGCGACGCGACGTCGTGGACCCGTCCGCCAGATGAAAGTCGAGCGAGCGATACGGTCGGCATCCCAGCGACCGCAGAATCGAGCCCTCCACCACGGAGTAGACTGCGCCTGAGTCCACCAGGAACTTGACCTTACAGGCCTTTCGAGCATCGTGCGACTTCTTGACCCTCAACGAAACGGTTGTCACGCCCACATATCGCCTCCCTTCAGAACACTTTTCTCGGGCACGGTGAAACGCGAGCCTGCATCATTGCCCAACGCTCCCAATCGCCACTGTCGGCGGTCGCCCCAGGATCGGCAGCTCGTACGCGGCCGGGTTGATCTCGCGGATACGCCCGGCGGCGGCGTCCGGGCCCTGCGCCGTGATGTACCGCTCGAACTCACTGCGGAACTTGCGAACCAGCATCCCGATCGGCCAGGCGGCACCGTCCGAAAGGCCGCAAATACTCAGGCCGGGCATCATGCCCATGTTCTCAGTTACCTCGGCGAGCACGCCCAGATCGAAGCTCCGGCCGGCGCCGTCGCGGATGCGCTGGGCCACCTTGTACATCCACGTCGTGCCCTCGCGGCATTGTGTGCACTGGCCGCAGGACTCCAGGGCGAAGAAGCGCGCCACGTTGACCATCACCTCGCGAATGTCGGCATCTTCGGGGACCACCACCGCCGCCGCCGTCCCCAGGCCCATCAGCCCGTAGCGCCGCGGATCGTCAAAATCGAGCTTGCAGTCCAACTCGTCATAGTCGGCGTTGGGATCGACCTCGTCAGTGGGGTTCTTCGGGAACATGTCGCCACGCAGTACCCCCATCGACAACCCGCCGGGGAAGACCGCCTTGACCTTCTTGCCGTCGCGCATCCCGTTGCCGAAGTCCTCGCCGTAGATCAGCTCGCGGCAGGTGACTCCGAGCGGGCCTTCGTAGCAGCCCGGGCGGTTCACCGGGCCGCTGACGCAGTACATATGCGGGCCCTTGGAGTTCTCAGTGCCGAGCGAGAGCCACCAGTCCAATCCACGGGTCAAGATGTGCGGCAGGCAGGCCAGCGTCTCGACGTTGTTGACCACGGTGGGCTTGCGGAAGGCGCCCTCGACGGCGGGGAACGGCGGCTTGATCCGCGGCCAACCGCGCTTGCCCTCCAGGCTCTCGATGAGCCCGGTCTCCTCGCCGCAAACGTAGGCCCCAGCTCCGCGGTGGATGTAGCAGTCGAGCGAATAGCCTGTGCCGAGGATGTTCTTGCCGAGATAGCCGGCGGCGTAGGCCTCGTCGATGGCCTTCTGCATGATGTGGAACAGCTCGGTGAACTCGCCGCGCATGTAGAGGTAGGCGATGGTGGTGCGGGTGGCGTAGCCGGCGATGAGCATGCCCTCCAGCAGCATGTGCGGGTCGTTCTCCATCAGCACGCGGTTAGAGAACGTCGGCGGCTCGGACTCGTCGGCGTTGACGCACAGGTAGGTGATATCGCGGTCGGACGGGAGGAAGGACCATTTCACGCCGGCCGGGAAACCCGCCCCGCCCCGGCCGCGCAGGTTGGCCTTCTTGACCAGCTCGACGATCTCGTCGGGCTTCATCTTCAGGGCTTTGGCAGCGCCCGCGTACCCGCCGCCACGCTTGTATGTCTCAA
>JAUWXH010000365.1 GCA_030616465.1 Planctomycetota bacterium
CACCAAGTCGCGCGCCTCGTAGACCTTGGTGATCAGCTCCTCGTTCAAGTTGCTCCAAGTCGAGATGATGAGCAGGTTCTCCGTCGTGGCATAGCCCAGCTTGACTTCGGGACCGCCCGCCTCGGTCAGGATGATCCAGAGAACCTGTCTGAGAGGCAGATCGCGAACCCGGATGCTGATCGGCTTGTCGCGTTCGACGCCGCTCTGTTCGAGAACTTGCCAACGCACCCAGACGTTGGTGTCCACGTAATCGGCGAGCCACTCCATGACCTGTTCGAGCGCCACGTCCTGAAAGGCGGCTTCCGGCATGGGCGAATCAAGCGTTTCCTGCACGGACGGCAGTTTCGGACGGTTCGCGCTCGGCTCGGACCGTTCCCCCTTCTCGGCTTGCCCCATCGCCGCCGACGCTAACACTGCCGCCGCTGCGAGGCCGACCAATAGCTTTCTCATGGCTAGCACTCCTGGGTATGGCATCCCCCGGCCGCCGGAGGGCTACGCCACCCCCCGCGCACGCCGGTTCCACTATTCCCAGTGACACGCGTTGGGGCACTGCCGAGCACGGGCGGGGGCATTCGCCGGCCGCAGCTACTCCAGCACCACTGTCGCGATCAGGGGTTGCTTGACGCGTTCGCCTTTGCGGTAGCGGCCGGCGCGGAAGGTCTTGCCGGGTTCGGGGCGGACGGTCTGGTTGGGATCGGTGATCTTCTGGCCGTCGTAGGCGAAAGCTCCACCCTCGACCATGCGGCGAGCGTCGCCTTTGCTGATCTTCCGGTCGTGGGCCAGCCAGGCGAGTTTCCAGACGGGGATAAGGCCGTCGGTGATCTCCTGCTCCGGAACGAATACGTCGATGGCCTCGAGCGCCCGGTCGCGGCCGAAGTGCTCGTGCCACCACGTGGCCGCCGCACCCATCTCCCCCCGGCTGTAGTACCGCTCGCCGATCTTGCGGGCCAGCCGGTCCTTGGCCTTCATGGGGTGCTCGGCAATCGCGGCTCGCCACTCGGCTTCCGGCAACGTGGTCAGCAGTGTGAACCATTCGGGCAGCAGGGCGTCGGGGATGCTCATGGTCTTGCCGAACATGTCGCGGGGCGGGTCGGTGACGCCGATATAGTTATCCAGGCTCTTGGACATTTTCTTCTCGCCGTCGAGTCCGCGCAGCATGGGCAGGATCATGACGACCTGGGGCTCCTGGCCGGCGTCCACCTGGAGCTCGCGGCCAACGAGGTTATTGTAGGTCTGGTCGGTCCCGCCCAGCTCGACATCGGCCTCGATGTTGACCGAGTCCCAGCCCTGCACCAGCGGGTAGAGCAGCTCGTGGATGCTGATGGGCGTCTCCGATTCGTAGCGCTTGCGGAAATCCTCGCGCTTGAGCATCTGCCCGACGGTCATCCGCCCGGCCAGCCGCAGCACAGCGGCAAAGTTCATTGGGTCGAGCCACTCGGAATTGTGGCGGACCTCCAGCTTGTCGTCGGACATGTCGAGGATGCGGCCGGCCTGATCGAGGTAGGTCTGCGCGTTCTGCTCGATCTCATCTTTGGTCAGCACGGGGCGCGTCTTGCTGCGGCCGGTGGGGTCGCCGATGCGGGCGGTGAAATCGCCGATGATCAGCACCGCCTTGTGCCCCAGGTCCTGAAAGCGGCGTAGCTCGCGCAAGACGATCGAGTGGCCGAGGTGGATGTCCGGGGCGGTGGGGTCCATCCCGAGCTTGACGCGCAGCGGGCGACCGTCTTTGGCCGCCCGTTCGAGCTTGTGTTGCAGCTCGACGTCGGTGTAGACGCGCTCGCAGGGCTCCAGCAGTTGTTCGAATCCTAAATCGCTCATAGCCGGGCATGATAGGATCGCCCGCCGCGGCTTTCCAGCCATCGGTATAGCCGCGGTTGACGAACAGAAGCGGCAGACGCAGGGAGAACCCTGTCATTCTGAGGGAGCGCAGCACCCTGTCATTCTGAGGGAGCGCAGCGCCGTGTCATTCTGAGGGAGCGCAGCGACTGAAGAATCTGGTCACCCGCTGCGGGGACGACCCGGGCTCGACAAGAGACCCTTCGCTCCGCTCAGGGTGACCATGAGTAACCCGGGCTACGGCGCTTCGGGCGGGTGCTGTGTCCCGTCTTCGTCCACGCGCAGCGTCCCGGTCGCCAGGCGGAAGTCAAGCAGCGCGTTCCACCGGGAGGTCTTGGCCGAGTTCAGACGGCTGCGCGCGGCGCTCCAGGCGGCTTCGGCCTCAAATAGGTCACGGTTGCTGATCATCCCCTCGTAGAACTGGTACCGCGCAAATTCCCGACGTGAATCGCTCACCCCCAAGTTGCGGCGCTGGATGTCGAGCGAAGTCTCCTCCAATCGGATGCCGTTAACAGCCGCGCGCACATCCACGCGGATCCGCTCAACCTGATCCTGATATGCCCGCTGCGCCCGCCGCACGTCGATCAGTGAAGCCCGATATCGATTGCGCTCGCGCGTCCGTTCCAGCGGCAACGAGAGGATCAGTTCCGAACGCCAGGTCGCGCGAGCGACCTCGAAAGCTCCCAGTTTGTAGTGTTCCGGATCGGTGTCGAAGGTCAGCGTCGAGTTCCAGTCGAGGTCGGGCAGCAGCCCGTTCCGCGCCACGGCCACGCCGCGCTTGGCGTCGTCGATCTGATCCCGCCGGCTGAGTAAATCCAACCGATGCTGAAGGGCGATCTCGGTAGTCCGCTCTTCGTCCTCCATGGCGGGGGAGCGCTGCAGCAGCGGATAGCGGCCGAGCTCCACCTGAGCTTCGATCGCCTCGATGTCTTGCACGTCGCCCAAGTCCATCGGCTCCGAAACCGGCATGCCGATCAGTAGCTTGAAGCGATCGCTCTGGACCCGAAAGGTCTCGCGCTGGTCTTCGAGGCGGTTTTCCTCCGACAACATCTCCTGTTCCGCCCGGCGCGTGTCGAGCTGGGCACCGGTGCCGGCTTCCTCCAGGGCCTGGGCCCGTTCGAAGTCCTGCCGGAAACGTTCCAGACTCGTGGTGCTGTCGATTACGGCCTGTTTGGCGCGCAGCAGGCCGAAGTAGCTCTGGGCAACCAATACGAGCTGCCGGCGACGGAAGCGCTCGAAGTCACGCACGGCATAGGTCAGGTCGCGTTCGAGCTGAATGAGATCCTCGCGGGCCACGTGGCCGACGCCGCGCAAGAAGGGCACATTAAGCCCGAGCTGGATCTGACTGCCCTCGGAAGCGGTGATGTTGTTCTCCACGTCCCGGACCAGCGTGCTGATCATTGCTGCCGTGAATTCGCCGCCATAGGGCAAGCGCTGGCTGACGCCCAAATCAGCCACGAAGCGCATCGCTTGATCGAAGTTGGTGATCTCGCCGTAATTGCCATACACCGTCCGCAGATCGGCGGCAAAGATCGGC
>JAUWXH010000295.1 GCA_030616465.1 Planctomycetota bacterium
CCCGGTGCGTTCGGCGGTTTCGAGGCAGGCCGACAGCGGGGTTTCCGTGAGCAGGGTCGTCAAGGCGCTGGCTGGTGTACTAGCGCCGTATACTGCGTCCCAGATTGTGGCGAATTCATCGGGAGACAGACGATCGTGTCGGTCGATCAGCTCGAAGGTCTTCTCGTTCTGCTCGGGGGCTATTCCGACACTTGCCAGGGCGGCTGAGGCGAGCGTTCGGCTGCTAAGCTTGACTATAACGTCCTGCTCCGTGAGCCCGATGTCGCGAAAGAACGCCACCGCGACCGCGATAACCTCGGCGTCCGCCAGCGGGTCCTCCACGCCCAGAATGTCGATGTTCCACTGGTAGAACTCGCGCAGCCGGCCACGCTGCGGCTTCTCCGCCCGGCACATGCGCGGGATGCTGAACCACTTGATCGGGCGCGGCAGCGCGTTGGCCCGCGCGGCGACCATGCGCGCCAGCGTGGGCGTCATCTCCGGACGAATCGCGAAGTGCCGCTCCCCGCGGTCCTTGAAGTTGAACAGTTGCGAAACGATCTCTTCCCCACTCTTGAGTGTGTACAGATCCAGATACTCGAAGATCGGACCCTCGTACTCCTCGAAGCCGAACGAGCGCGACACCCGTCGCCACGTGTCGAACAGCCAGTTCTGAAGACGCATGTCCTCGGGATAGAAGTCGCGCATACCCGGCGGCGACTGGATCTTCATCGCCCCGCTCCCAGCACCGGCAACGGCACCCCGGAGACGTCCGCCGTCGCCCGCGTGTACCTGGATTTCTTGGGGTTGCGCGTTCGCAGTTTTGCCCGCAGGCGTGGCCGACCCGGCTTACCGTTTCGGGCCGATCGGCGCCGTCTGCCTTTGCCGGGCCCGTGATTCTTGAAGTACTCGTCAAGATGCTCCGGGCAGGTGAAGTGCTCCTCCCAGCCGTAATCGCCGGAGTGGTAATCGCAATTCTCCACGCTGTACTCGCGGCAGATGCGCGGCCGAGTGTGGTAGATCCGGCAGCGCTGATCGGGTTGCAGATGCCGGCAAGTACTCTGGATGTTCAGGAACCAGTCACCGTCCTCGATAAACACCGACATCCCCTCGTGCACCAGGTACCAGCGAATGTCGTCGAAGTCCTGACGGTTTTCCGGCGTCTCAATCGGCAGCGCGACGTACCGGCAGCACAACCCCGTGCAATGTTCGCATAGCATTCCAGGCATCGCTGGGCCACCTCAGTCAAATAACATCTGTGTAATATCCGAGCTCCGCGTCGGACACCGCGCCAAGCTCGCAGGCCCGGCGCTGCATTCCTCAACAGACTGCCAACGCAAGTACGATAGTCGCTGCAAGCGGCGGCGGCAAAACCCCCTGCTCTTCCTCTCAGGTGACGCGGCCCGGGCGTGTGTTGCTCAATCGGCCTCCACTGCCGCCGACGGCCGGCGGCGCGGCAAGACGCCGATCGATACCCCCACGTACGTCAGCCCCGCCGCGATCCACAGCAGACTCCCGCCCGCCAAGGCAACCTTTGCCCGCAGGACCACGTCGTCTTCCGGCACACTGGGCAGCGCGTCGTACGTTACCCGGTGCCACAGGAGCAGCGTCGCGATTGCGGCCACGCCCGCTACGCCGTAAGCCAGGACCCGCAGCCACGCCCGGACGTTCAGATCCCGGCGCACAAGCCCGGTCAGGTTGAGCGCGATGCCGATGACGACCAGAGCGGCGACGGCGGCGGCGCGGCGCGGGTCGGCCGGATAGCTCCGCAGCGCCCAGACCAGCGGCACGCCGCCGAAACCGATCAGCAGGACATTGACGATGCGTCGCAGCATGTTGCCGCCGGTTGATGCTGTCCCCGAGGACCCTTACCCTCTCCTACCCCGGAACGAATAGGTCAGTCGCCCATGCAGGTGCCGACCGCGTGGGCCATCGCGATCAAGGGGTCGTCCACTTCTACGATCCGCTGCGCGCCCGCCACCGATTCAATCGGGACCATGCCGATTCGGCCCTCTTGCCGGACGACCATCTGGTTCCACTCCTGCGTGGCCACCAACTGGATCGCCTTGTGCCCGAAGGCGGTCGCCAGCACCCGGTCGAACGCGACCGGTGTGCCGCCGCGCTGCACGTGGCCGAGGATCGTCGCGCGGGTCTCGAGGTGCGTGCGGGCGGCGATCTGCTCGGCGAGCACCGTGCTCACCCCGCCCAGACGGACCGGATCGGGGCTGTCGTGGACGATCTTGTTGACGACCTGCTCGCCGCCCTTGGGGCGGGCCCCCTCGGAGACGGCGATGAGCGTAAACCGCTTGCCGTGCCGGGAACGCTCCGCGCACGTCTCGCACACCACCTCGATGTTGTAGGGAATCTCGGGAATTAGGATGACGTCGGCCCCGCTGGCCAGGCCGGCATGCAGCGCCAGCCAGCCCGCGTTGCGGCCCATCAGTTCCACCACCATCACGCGGTGATGGCTCGAGGCGGTGGAATGAATCCGGTCCAGGCATTCGGTCGCCGTTTGCACCGCCGTCGAGAACCCGAACGTGATGTCCGTGTGCATCAGGTCGTTGTCGATCGTCTTGGGCACGCCGATGCAGGGAATGCCGTGTTGCATCAGACCGGCGGCGCCGCACATGGTCCCGTCGCCCCCGATGCAGACCAGTGCGTCGATATGGCGGTCGCGAATGTGCTCGATGACGCGCGGGGTCACGTCTTCAAAGACCGGGCGGCCCTCGGCATCTTTCCCGACGGCGAAGTGGGACGGGTTCGACTTGTTGCTGGTACCGAGGATAGTCCCGCCGGCGGTCAGAATGTTGGACACGTCCCCGGTGGACAACGGGCGCATGCGGTTGCGTATCAGCCCCAGGAACCCGTCCTCGATCCCGATTACTTCCAGGTTCAGGTGCAGGATGGCCGCCTTGGCCACCACGCGGATGACCGCGTTCAGCCCCGGGCAGTCGCCGCCGCCGGTGAGAACCCCGATCCGCTGGACCGACTTGCGTTCCGCTGGCATTGTAACACCTCGCTCGTGATACACCCGTTGGCAGCTCGTGGATTTACGGGCCGGAGGCCCATGCCGCAGTCGGGACAGCCGCGCCTAGCAATGCAGGCCACCATCGACCGACAGGACCTGGCCGGTGATATAGCTGGCGGCCGGGCCGGCCAGGAAGGCCACCACCGCGGCGACCTCCGCCGGCTTCCCAAAACGCTGCATGGGGATGATCTGTTTGGCCCCTTCCTTCACCCTGTCAGGCAACACGTCGGTCATGCTGGTTTCGATGAAACCCGGCGCGACCGCGTTGCACGTCACGCCGCGCTTCCCCAGTTCCTTGGCCACCGATTTGGTCAGGCCGATGACGCCCGCCTTGCTGGCGGCGTAATTGGCCTGCCCGGCATTACCCGACAGGCCCGAGAAGCTGGCCATGTTGATGATGCGGCCGCTGCGCTGCCGGAGCATGACCCGTGCCGCCGCCCGCGTACCCAGAAAAACCGCGCGCAGATTCACGTTCAGCACGGCATCCCACTGCTCATCGGTCATCGAGAGAATCAGCGTGTCCCGCGTGATGCCGGCGTTGTTGACCATGATGTCCAACTTGCCGAACTTCTCGCACGCCGTCTCGACCAAGTGCTCGACGGCCTCAGGCTTGGTCACATCGGCGACTTCGGCGACGGCGCCGACGCCTTTGGCCTCGATGAGGGCGACGGTTTCATTGAGCTCGTCAACCAGCACGTCGGTGGCAAGGATATTGGCTCCGCACTCCGCCAACTCCTGGCAAATCGCCCGGCCGATGCCGCGAGCCGCGCCGGTCACAATGGCCGATTGTTCGTGCAAGGTGTTCATCTCCGCCGCTCCTTATGCTGCCGCCAAGCCACCGACCGACGACACGTTGATCGTCTTGACCTTACGATTGATCTTGCGCATCAGCCCGGTAAGAACCCGGTTGGGACCCACCTCCCAAAAGGCCGTGCACCCGTCGGCAATCATCCGCTCGATACAGGCCTGCCAGCGGACCGGATTGATCACCTGCCGGTAAAGCGCTTCGCGGATCGCCGCGGCATCTGCGTGATACCCCGCGTCCACGTTGGCGATCACGCGGATTCGCGGCGTCTTGATTTCGCA
>JAUWXH010000469.1 GCA_030616465.1 Planctomycetota bacterium
CTGGGCGGCGTCGTCTTTTGGTACGACTACACGGAGATGACCCCCGTCGGTTTTTACTGGTACACCGACAGCGAGGATGAGCTGTTCGGCACCGACTGGGTCCCGTTACCGAGCGACGGTGCCGGTTCGTACAAGTACTGGTTTCTGACGTACCCGGACAACGATCCCAATGACCTCTCGCTGGCCACTAATGCCCAGCCGCAGTGCCATGGCACCGGTACCAATGAGTGGCCGAACATCGACTGCATCAGGCGTGGCAAGGGTCCTTGCCCCGACGGCGGCTTTCCCCCCGAGGGCGAGACGTCCCATCAGGGTCCTATCCAGTGGGATGACCTAGACGCCGACGGCCGCCACACGGCGCCCGACGAGTGCCGCGACTACGGCGAGTTGTTCGACGTCTGCCCCGATCCGCTCGGCGCCATGTGGTGCGCCTACGTGGCCGGCGACGACGACTGGCCGAATGACATCTGCGGCGGGCCCGGCATTGACCAGCAGGACCTTGGCTGCCTGCTTGCGGCTTGGTGCTCGCATGAGGGCGACCCCACCTGGGATGAGCGGGCTGACCTGGATGGCGACGGCCATGTCGGCTACGGCGACCTGGGCATCCTGCTCGCCGACTGGGGGTGAGGAACCTGAGACGGTGGGCGGTGCCCACCTCTAATACTGGTAAGCGAATTCGCCGTTGGTGACTGTCCAGTCGAGGCCGAAGAAGCCGGCGGCGCGAACACCGGCGGTCCCCTCAATCAGTACCGCCGGCCCGAGCACGATGCAGTCGGGGTAGGCCACGCCGGAGACGAAATAGGGCAGCCGCTCGGTCAAGCGCATTCCCGGCCGGCCCGAGCCGGTGACGACGCCGACCAGCGCCCGATCGCTGCCGGGTCGTGGCCTAACAAACAGACAGCCCAGATCGTCGCCGCCCAGTTCGCGCTCGCCGATGCGGATCAAACCGCGACGCACCTGCACCGGGCTGTCGGCCAGCAGGGCGTCCCAGGCGGTGTTGGTCTCGGCGTTGCCGTACAGGATCACGTTGCGGTCGGGCTCGGCTTGCGCATCGAACTCGACGTCGGGAATCACGTCGATCGAGGCGTTGCCGCGATACCAGAAGGTCTCGGCGTCGTAGCGGGCTTTGGCGAAGGCCCACGCATTCTCCTCGGGCCTGCCGGCTGTTCCGTAGATGAACATGACGCGGTTGCGGAACGCCTCCTTGAACGGGCCGTAGCGCTGCGGCCCCTTGAGGTCGGCCGCCGGGATGCCCACGTTGCTCCACTGGCCGTCGTCGCATGCCAGCCACACGCGGCCTGTGCCCGCGGGCGAGACAACGCTCTCGATGCTCTGGCCGTCGAGCTCGATCTGAATCGCCGTTCCGGCTTCAACGTGTTCGAGATCAATCGACAGGCGCGCAACGTTTTCGGTCGAACCGACAAAGCGGCGGGCGTCCGGGTCGAAGCGGATGTCCACCTTGCTCGACTCGAGCTGTTCGATCTGGGCTTCGATCGCAACCCAGTGGCAGGAGGCTGAGACGCCCGGGCTGGCCGTGACGAACTCGACGTGGCCGGCGCTGTCGGGCTCGGGAAGCGTGTGTTGCTTGAAGAATGCGAACAGGGGCTCCCAATCCACGCAGGCGCTGCCCCACCAATGCCCGGCGCCCGGCCGTTCGTAATAGGCGAAGTCAGCATGGAACTCCGCCAGGTGCGCGCGCATGGTGCGCGCCTGCTCCACGGGCACGTTGTCATCCTTCTCGCCGTGCAGGACGTACACGCCGTGGTGGAGGAAGTTGCGGGACAGGCTGAGCGTGTCGCTCGGCGCGCTGGCGCGCATCAGCATCTGCTCCATCGGCGTCGCGTCCTCGTAGCGGGCCGCACCGGCGTAAGACCAGAAGCTGATCCAGCCCGCGCTGGGGCCGATGGCGGCGAAGCGGTCGGGAAACGTCACGCCCACGTGCCACACCCCGTGCCCGCCCATCGAGTGTCCCGTCAAGTATGTCCGTCGCGGGTCAGTGTTGAACTGTTCGGCGGCGTGTTCGAGCACCTCCAGCGTGTCGAGCCGACCCCAATCCTCCCAGTCGAACCCGAAGTGTCGCCGGTTGGTCGGGGCGACGATGTGGCCCCACGTCTTGGGCGAGTAGGCGTTGGCCTGCCCGGTCGCCTCGACGCCCGCCCCGTGCAACGTCAGGAAGAGTGCCGGCGGCTGGTCGTCGTCTTCCACCGGCTGGGCGGGCGTCACCGCGTAATACTGCACACTGCCGTCGATCTCAGAGATGAACGTGCGCTTGTGTTTCCCTTCGGGGCGGCGGACATGCAGCTCGATGTTGGTCGTGCCGAGCGTTTCGCCTTCGCCGTCGGCTGTGCGAACGAGTTTCAGCTCGACCGTCCGCGTTTCCGGCACGGTCGCGTCGGGACCCTTGAGCTGAAAACCGACCTTTCGGATGCTCAGCGGCGGGATGGGCGGGAGCGACGTTCGGCTGGGCCGGGCGTCGCCGTCGATAGCCTCGATTTGCAGGTTGTCCAGAACCTCGGTGGAAGCGTTGATGACCACGACGGCTCCCCACTTTTGGGCCTTCTCGCCGATGATCAGGTCGGGC
>JAUWXH010000168.1 GCA_030616465.1 Planctomycetota bacterium
CCCCACCTAACCATTTGCCCACTTGACCATTTAACCATCTCACCACTCCCCTCCGCGACCTCTGCGCTCTTGGCGTCTCGGCGGTTCTCTTCGCCATTCGGCGCCAGCCGCCCCCAATCCCCACCACCTGAAAACCGAAAACTGAAAACCGAACACTCGACCTCTACAATTATCCATGCACGCGCCCACGCTGAGCTTGCAGCTTAGGGCTGACGGCTTATGGCTGCCGCCGCAGGCGGTGGCAACGTCCGATAACAAAGGTGCTCCAATAAGGGGGGCGCACGAATGAGCATCTTGACCATCTTCGGCTTCACGAACGCGGACGAGCCGTTTTATCCGGACGACCGACGAGCCGCGGGGTTCACCCCGCGCGGACCCTCGAATGCGAGTGAGTTTCCCCGGCTCGGCGGGAGCCTCGCCCTACCGAAGACGGCCGGCACCCTTCGGCTGCGCTCAGGGCAGGCGGAGACCAGACGCTACATGAAGACGGCCGGCACGGAGACCGGCCGCTACGTTTCTCTCCGTGGCTCTGCGGTGAGAGGAAACCGTGCAGGCGGGCGAGACGCCCGCACTACCCAGCGTTTGGTGCTTCACGGAGCACTAGCGGGTTTTGCCGCAGCAGTGCTTGAATTTCTTGCCGGAGCCGCAGGGGCAGGGTTCGTTGCGGCCGACCCTGCGTGCCTCACGGCGGATGGGTTGCAGCTTGCCGCCCTCGCCCTGCTTGCGCATGGCGGCTTCCTGGTCACCGGCGGCGGCGGAGAAGCCGGCGCCGGTCGCGTCGGCATGGCTGGCGGTCATGGCGGCATAGGCCGCTCCGCCGGGGGCGGCAGCCGGCCCGCCCGGGACGCCGGTCTCCAGCGGCTCGCCCCCGCCTCCCATTGACGTCTGCACCTTGAAGACCAGGTCGGTGACGCGCTCGCGGATGTTGCGCATCATTTCGTTGAACAGCCGCGTGCCCTCGCGCTTGTACTCGATCTTCGGGTCGCGTTCGGCGTAGCCGCGCAGGCCGATGCTGTGGCGCAGCAGGTCCATGGCGTACATGTGGTCTTTCCAGACGGCGTCGAAGGTGGTCAGCAGCACCATGCGCTCGAGCTGGGTCAACTCGAAGCGCAGCATCTCATAGCCGCAGTGCTGAAGCTGCTCTTGCAGATCTGACCCGAGATCGACGGGGTTGCTGTCCAAAACCGGGCCGAAGCGCTCGCGGGCCCACTCCAGGATCCGCTCGTCGGGATACCGTTGGATCGCCTGTTCGATCTCCCGATCAAACTTGCCGTTGAAGAGGTAGTCCTCATTGATCGAGCGCAGTTCCTGGAAGATCTGCTGGGGGTCCTTGCCGGCGAAATGTTCATACGTCCAGTTCGAGCCGTACTTGCGGTTCGCCCAGGCCGCGATGCGACTGTAGACCTCGTTGATGTTCGAGCCGCTGCGCTGCAAGGCGAAGTCGATCACGGCGCCGACGGGGTACTCGATCTCGCGTTGACGGTAGGCCGCCCGCATCTTTTCGCTGAACGTGCGAACGGCATCGTCGGCGTTGGCCGTGGCGATATCGTCCAACGGGACCGCCACGCCGAACTTGTCGTTCGCCCAGCGGATCAGGCGGGCCTTGGCGTACAGCGGATCGACGTACTGCTCGAGCGGGGCGAGGTCCTCGGCTTCGACCTTGGCGACGGCGGCCTCGATGATCTGGTCGAGCAAGGCCTCCGGGTCGGTCTCGCGAATCTGGCGCTGGGTAAGGCTTAGTCCGTAATGAGCCACCCACCCGGAAAGGCCGCGGACGTCCCACTCCTCGGGCGGCAGCTCGGCATCGACGTACTCGCCGAAGGTGCGCTGGATGTTGGTGCGGACCTCGTGGGCGGCGAGGTCGCGAACCTGATTGCAGAGCAGCTCGAAGTCGCTGGTATCGAGCTTGTCGGCCTCGACCGGCGCGCCGAGATGCTTGGCGGCCCACTCGACGACGCAGATGGCGCTGAACTGCGGGTCGTAGTAGCGCTCGACCGCGTCGGAGACGGTCTCATCGATCATCTCCCAGATCAGCCCGCTGAGCTCGCGGCTCTCGACCACCCGCTGGCGGAGCTTGTAGAACTCCTTGCGCTGGTGGTCCATCACCTCGTCGTATTCGAGCAGGTTCTTGCGGATGCCGAAGTTGCGCTCCTCGACCTTCTTCTGGGCGCGTTCGATGCCCTTGTTCAGACGTTTGTCCTCGATGGCCATGCCTTCCTGGAAGCCGAGGACGTTGAGCATCTTCAGGACCCACTCGCCCATGAACAGGTGCAGGAGGTCGTCCTCGAGCGAGAGGAAGAAGCGTGAGCTGCCGGGGTCGCCCTGGCGGCCGCAACGGCCGCGGAGCTGGTTGTCGATGCGGCGGGCCTCGTGGCGCTCGGTGCCGACGACGTGCAGGCCACCGATCTGGGCCACGCCGGGCCCGAGCACGATGTCGGTCCCGCGGCCGGCCATGTTGGTGGCGATGGTGACGTTGCCGTGCATCTCCTTCTTCTTGCCGCGCGTGACTTCGTGCTGAAAGCCGGCCTTGGTGACGATCTCGGCCTCGCGGGCGTGGTTCTTGGCGTTGAGCACCTCGTGCTCGAGGCCATAGCGGCGGGAGAGCAACTGGCTGAGCTTCTCGGAGTTTTCGACGCTGGTGGTGCCGACCAACACGGGCCGCCCGCTGACCTGACCGCCCAGCAGCGCGCAGTAGGCCTTTTCGAGCACGGCGGCATTGCCTTCTTCGTCGTCCCCGAAGGCGGCCAGCGCGTCGGCGATGATGGTCAGGTGCTCGCGGGCCTGGCCGTCGGCCTCGCCCCGGCGTTGAGCGGCGAGGATCTCCCGGCGGGCGTATTTGAGCATGTCCTGCAGCGACCAGGGATCGGCCGGGTAGCCGTGCTGAGAGTAGGAGCGGATCTCCTCGACGAGCGTGTCGTACTTGTTGACGGTGGTCTTGTAGATCTTGTCGTTGTAATCGACGCGGCGGACGGGCTCGTTGGTCGGAATGGCGATGACCTCGAGCTTGTAGATTTTCATGAACTCGTCGGCCTCGGTCATCGCGGTTCCGGTCATGCCGGCGAGCTGTTTGTAGAGCTTGAAGAGGTTCTGCAGGGTGATGGTGGCGAGGGTCTGGGTTTCCTGCTTAATGGTGACCTTTTCCTTGGCCTCGACGGCCTGGTGCAGCCCGTCGGACCATTGGCGGCCGTGCATGAGCCGGCCGGTGAACTCGTCCACGATGACGACGATATCATCCTGGACGACGTATTCCTTGTCCTGCAGATAGGCCTGGTGGGCCCGCAGGGCGTTGTCGATGTAGTGCGGCCAGTTCATGTTCTGGGCGTCGTAGAAGGTGCCGATGCCCAATTCAGCCTGGGCCGCTTTGGCCCCCTGGTCGGTCATGTGGGCGCTCTTGCGGTCCATCTCGACCACGAAGTACTGCCTGTGGCCGATGGCTTCGGCCTCGTCGCTGCTCAGCCAGAAGGGGTCGGCGCGGAACTTCTTGATGCCGTCCTTGAACTTAGCGTCGCTCTTGACGTCCGGCGGGGCGTTGCGCTCGATGTCGTTCAGGTTGCGGGCCGTCTCGCGGTTGGCCTGCTGCTGCTTGGCGACCAGCGAGCGGGCGATGTTGTCGGCCACGCGGTAGTTGCTGACGTCGTCGTGGGCCGGGCCGGAGATGATCAGCGGGGTGCGCGCCTCGTCGATCAGAATCGAGTCCACCTCGTCCACGACCACGTAGTCCTGGGGGCCTTGGACCTGGTCGCGCACATGGTGCTTCATGTTGTCGCGCAGGTAGTCGAAGCCGAACTCGCTGTTGGTCCCGTAGGTGATGTCGCAGGCGTAGGCCGCCCGCCGCTCCTCGGCACCCGGACCGTAGGTCTCCATCTCCGCCGAGATGTGACCGACCGTGATGCTCAGCAGTTCGAAGATCGGTCGGCAGAACTCGGCGTCGCGCGTCACCAGGTAGTCGTTGACGGTGACCAGGTGCACCCGGAGGCCCTGAAGAACCTTCATGTAGTTGGCCATGTAGCAAACAATCGTTTTGCCTTCACCGGTGCGCATCTCGGCGACGTTGCAGTCTTCCAACACCTTTCCGCCGATGAGCTGGCACTCGAACTGGCGGTGGTCGCGGGCGCGGCGGGAGGCGTCGCGGACGCAGGCGTAGGCCTCGGGGCGGATGGAATCGAGCGATTCACCCTCGGCCAGCTGGCGTTTGAACTCCGCCGTCTTGGCGCGCAACTGGTCGTCGCTGAGCTCGCGGACCTGGTCTTCGAGCGGGACGATCTGGCTCAGGACCATGCGGCGCAGGCCGAGCACGACGCGATCGTTGCGTCCGGGCATGAACTTGAAGACCATCCAGGCGTTGTAGCCCACCCAGGCAATGGCCAGAACCGAAATGGCACCGGCCATCGCCTCGCGCGTCGCCCACCACAGCCCCGAGCCTTCCGGCCCGAGCACTAACAGCAGAACAACCAGCGCCACCACCGCTGTGAAAGCCGCAGAGCCAAGCACGAGTTTCCAGCCGCGGCGGGCGCGATACCAAAAGATGGCAGCGGCGTGGGTGGTCTCGCGGAGGATGTCCACGTCGCCGGCACTGAATAGCCAGGTTGTGCCCATCGTGTCTCTGCCGGTCCGAAGTGCGTATCAGCCTTTGGCCCGTTCGACGTATTCGCCGCTGCGGGTATCGACCCGCACGACCTCCCCGTTCTCGATGAACGGTGGGACCTTGATGCGCAGGCCGGTCTCGAGGACGGCGTCCTTGCTCTGGCTGGTGGCGGTGGCGCCCTTGATGGCCGGGGGCGTGTCGGTGACCTCCAGCTCGACCACGGTCGGCAACTCGGCCGCGACCACCTGCCCTTCGATAATCGACACCATCACGACCTCGTTGCCCTTGAGATACTGGTCGGCGTCGCTCATGACGTTGGCGGCGACGTGGATCTGGTCGTAGGTCTGCTGGTCCATGAGCACGAAGTTCGTGCCGTCGCGGTAGAGGTACTCGTACGGCTTGGTATCCACGAAGGGGGTCTCGATGCGGTCGTCCACACTGAAGCGCACGTCGCGCAGGCCGCCGCTCTTGAGCGACTTCAGGCGGGCCTGGATGTAGCTGCGTTTGTTGCCCTTGGCCACGTGCTGGGCCGTGTGCACGGTATAGAGCTCGTTCTCGTGGGAAACGACCTTGCCTTTTCTCAAGTCCATCGCCTTGATCATTGCCACCCACTCCTATCGGTTCTTAGCGGGCCGCCGCCGTTACCCTGGCCAGCGAGCCGCGATAGCCGCAGAACCTGCGTAAGTCCTTCCCAGCTAAGAGAGTATACCACGAATCATCCGCCGCGGCGACGGGGCTGCGGCACGCGGCACGTCGCGCCAGGCGAATGGCGCTTGAGTGGGCCCTGTACGGCGAGGTATCATCATGTATGTGGCGGCCTTGCCGGGAAGGCGCTAAGCGCATTGGCGGTGCACCAAGGCGAGGAGGAAGGAGTGACGGCCGTGCGTTTCGCAACGATCGCTGCAATCGTCGTGTTGGCTTGGTCAGCTGGGTCGGGGCGGGCGGAGATTACGCCGGAGCCCGGCTGGCCGGTGACGACCGGGTTCTCCGTCTCACCCTCGGCCACCGCCGCTCAATTAGACGAAGACCCCGAGCTCGAGATCGTCATCGCGTCGCAAGACCAGTACTGCTACGTCTATAACCACGACGGCAGCCTCTTTCCGGGCTGGCCGCGCTACCTGGGTGAGGTGCTCT
>JAUWXH010000182.1 GCA_030616465.1 Planctomycetota bacterium
CGGTTGGAATCCAGAATCCCCCCTGCACGGCCGTTCGTCGCCGTCCCATCGCCATCGGATGAAGTCCTCCATGTACTCCATCCGTTCACCCTGAGCACCACCAGTCTACCATGCCCGTCAAGCGAGTTTTGCACCGGACTGATAAGCGTTGGCCTGAAACAAGGCCGTTGGTACGCGTAACGTACCGGAGGACAGCCTCTTCATGACATTAGGGTGGGTCTGGACCCACCTCTTATCTGCGGACACGAACCAATGCCTGAATACCGACGAGCCTTCGCGCCCGGCGCCACGTTCTTCTTCACCCTCGTGACCAATTTCCGCCAACCGATCTTTGCGAAACGAAGGGCGGTCGCCTTGCTACGCGCTGCCTTCGGCGAAGTCCGCGCCCGCCATCCGTTCGCGATCGACGCCGCCGTTGTTCTGCCCGACCATATCCACACCATCTGGACTCTTCCGCCAAACGACACGGACTTCTCCACGCGCTGGCGACGGGTAAAGGGGTGCTTTACACGGCTGTTTCTGAAAGGGGGCGGGCCTGAGAGCGGGAGAAGCGCATCGCGGCGGAAGCAGGACGAACGGGGTATCTGGCAGCGCCGCTTCTGGGAGCATGTCATCCGCGACGAGTGTGACCTCGAGCGTCACATGGACTACATTCATTACAATCCGGTGAAGCATGGCCTGGCGAGCTGCCCACATGCTTGGGTCTACTCAAGCTTTCACCGCTGGGTGCGTCGCGCCGCGTACGAAGCCGACTGGGCTTGTGTGTGCCGAGGCATACCCGCTCATGTAGGCGACCTCGCCAACCTGTATGACCGAACTGGCGAACCGCAATAACAGGTGGGTCTCGACCCACCCTACAGAACTCCGGCTGGTCGAGCGGTATAATTTGAAGCTGGAGGACCGTTCGTGAAGGACTACCACATCAACGTGTTTTACAGCCAGGAAGATCAGGCCTACGTGGCTGACATCCCGGATCTCGAAGCCTGCTCGGCTCTCGGAGCGACGCCGGAAGCGGCTCTTGCCGAGGTACTAAAAGCCAAAAAGGCCTGGTTGGAGGCGGCCCGCGCCGCCGGAAAGCCGATCCCAGAGCCCAAGTATCGCCCGGCGCATTACCAAGTCGGGTGAATGCCAAAGGTTGCCGATCATGCCGCGGGGTACTCTCCGGCGCGCTATAATCGCGATCCTGCTGATACTGGCGGTGTCTTCACCCAGATGTAGCCGCACCCGGGATATGAAGGCGAGAAAGGGCGGCCCCCGCAAACAGCTCCTACAAGTATTCAAGTACGCCTTGTACCAGTATGAAGCCGAGAATGGGCAGATCCCGCATGACCCCGACGGAACCGCTGCGGCGTTGTACAAGTTGCGTCCGTTCATTGATCTGCGTTCGCTCCCACAGGTGAATGGCCGGCCAGACCTTGAATTCGACGCTGCGCGAGCGACTCTCGTAAATAACCCCTTCGACTATCTCAATCAACCGGCGACGCGACTGGAGGAGCTTTCGGTCAACACGGTCGTGATTGCCGAGAAGGATGCGTGCGCCACCGGTGGACAATGGCTGCTGCTAGCCGACGGGCTGCTGACGTTCGCTGCCGATGGTAGACACGTCGCCGGTGAGCTTCATGACCAGTAATCTGGGCAGGGTGCCGTCTGCGAGCGGCGTATCTTGTGAGCCGGGTAAGCGGACCCACTGCTGGCACAGCAGCGCCACACGCCGCCAGCGTGGACCAGCAGGTGGGCCAGACGTACCACGTGGTTGTCGGGACACGTGCTCGCGCAGTAGCATTCCACCTGAGTGTCCGGGAGGCGAGGCTCATTGAGACATGCTCAAGAACGGACCGCGAATACGCTTGCAGCGCTGGCTCCTGTCCGGCTGCCTGCTGCTCGCCGGCTGCGGCCTCGGCGAGCTGGACGATTTCGCGCCGCTGACCATTTTCGACAACTTCCACGTGATCGAGTTCGGACAGGCCTACCGCTCGGCGCAGCTCGATGCCGAGTCGTTCCGGCTCGTCATTGACGTGTTGGGCATCCAGACGGTGATCAACCTGCGCGGCGAGAACGAAGACGAGCTCTGGTATCAACGGGAGCAGGCGGCGGTTGCGGAGGCCGGAGCCACGCTCGTGGACGTCCGCATGAGCGCCAGCCAACTGCCGTCACGCGAGAACCTGCTGCTGCTTTATGACACGTTTCTAGAGGCCGAGTATCCGATTCTGATCCATTGTCAGGCCGGAGCCGATCGGGCGGGGGCGGCGGCGGCAATCTGGCGAATGGTGGTGCTGGGCGAGCCGCGCGAGTTCGCGGTACAGCAGTTGTCCCCGCTATACGGGCACTTCGTCTTCGTGCACCCGCAGATGGATTATCTGGTGGCGATCTTCGAGCCGGACCGCGACTGGATCGAAAACGACTATCCCGTGCCGTAAGCCGGATCACCGCCGCCGCTTGGCCTTCACCGTCTTTCCGCCGCCGGGCTGCTTCCGCCGACGCCACTCGCACACGGCGTTCTTATTGACCAGCTCCTTGAGCTTCTCGCACCAGACGGCGGACATGGTGCGACAGATCCCGGCGGTCTCGGCCGGCGGAAAGTCCGCGAACGCACAGTCGAAATCGCAGTACTCGGGAATCCTCTTGCTCACGGCACCTCTCCGGCCGTCACGCAGTTCATCCGGACCGGCGACGCGGCGAAGTTCGCACGGCCACGGCAATCCATATCGTACACGCGCGCCGACGCGCGCGTGAGGTTGACAGCAGACTTCTTGCCGGTTGCGGTGGCCGGCGGATGCTTCGTACGCCCACGCGACCACCTCAAGGCCAAGCTCCTTACGCAGGCGGCGGCGAGCCGGTACAATTCGTTCGCCCGAGAGGGCTCACGCGAACAGGCGTACGTGGGATTGGCAACGTGTTGCGAAACGTGTGCGTTTACATGCTCTTGCCCCTGATGTGGGCCGGCACGGGAGTTCTTATCGCCGGCTGCGAGCGGGCCAGCAGCCCGTCGCAGTACGAGACGCTGATCGGCCGTGTGCTCGCTCGCGACACCGAGACGCGCGAGCTTTCGATAAGTGTCCGGCAGAGACATCCGGGCGAACCGGTCGAGCAGACCGTTTTCTGCGTCGTCACCGACGACTCGGAGGTTTACATCAACGACATGTTCAGCACGCTGGAGGCGCTCGAGGTGGATGACCCGATCGAGCTGGTCGGCCGCTATGATCGTGATCCGCAGCAGGAGCGTTTCGTGGTAAGTTTCGCGTACGTCAACCGCCGGCTGCCACCCCCGGCGCTCCCGGACTTGCCGCCGCCGACAACCCAGGCGACCACTCAACCGCAGCCCGAGGGATAATTATGCCAGTCACCCCGATGATCCGTTCCGTCATCGCCCGCGAGATTCTGGACTCGCGCGGCAACCCCACGGTCGAGGCCGACGTCATACTCACCGACGGCACGCTGGGCCGGGCCGGCGTCCCCAGCGGCGCCTCTACCGGAGAAAACGAGGCCATCGAGCTCCGCGACGGCGACAAACAACGCTATCTCGGCAAAGGCGTGCTCAAGGCGGTCGAGAACGTCAATACGCTGATCGCCCCGGCCCTGTGCGGCTTGGACCCCCGCTCTCAGGAAGCGATCGACCAGCGTATGCTCGAGCTCGACGGAACGCCCAACAAGGCCAAGCTCGGGGCGAACGCGATTCTGGCCGTGTCGGCGGCAGTCGCCAAGGCCGCCGCGGCCGCCTCCGGCCTGCCGCTCTACCGCTACCTGGGCGGTGCTGCGGCCCGCGTCCTGCCGGTGCCGATGATGAACATCCTCAACGGCGGCAAACACGCCGACAACAACGTCGATTTCCAGGAGTTCATGATCCAGCCCTGGGGGGCGCCCAACTTCCGTGAGGGGCTGCGGATGGGGGCCGAGTGCTTCCACCATCTCAAGGCGGTGCTGAAGGACCGCGGCTACAACACGGCGGTCGGTGACGAAGGCGGCTTCGCTCCCAATCTCAAGAGCAACGACGAGGCCCTCGAACTGATCGCCGTCGCCGTCAAAAAAGCCGGCTACAAGCTCGGCCAGGACGTCTTCATCGCTCTCGATCCGGCAACCAGCGAAATGTGGGATGCCGACAGCGGCAAGTACCGTTTCTTCAAGTCCGACCCCGACCGACTCGCCACCAGCGACGAGATGATCGATATCTGGAAGGCTTGGTGCGACAAGTACCCCATCCGCAGCCTCGAAGACGGGCTCGCCGAGAACGACTGGGCCGGCTGGGCCAGGCTCAACCAAGCGCTCGGCGACCGCGTGCAGCTTGTCGGCGACGACATCTTCGTCACCAACGTCGAGTTCCTCGCACGCGGCATCCGCGAACACTCTGCCAACGCGATCCTGGTCAAGATCAACCAGATCGGCTCGTTGACCGAAACCTTCGCCACCATCGACCTGGCCATGCGCAACGGCTATGCCGCCGTCATCAGTCACCGCAGCGGCGAGACCGAAGACACGACCATTGCCGATCTGGCCGTGGCGACCAATGCCGGGCAGATCAAGACCGGCAGCGCCTCACGCAGCGACCGGATCGCGAAGTACAACCGGCTGCTGCAAATCGAGGAGGAGCTCGGCGACGAGGCGGTCTACGGCGCCCGGTTCTGGCGACGAAGTTGAAGCGTGGTGCAGGCCGGAGCACGGGACCGGCGTGTCCAGCGCTAGAATCGGGAGCCGCGGGCTTCAGCCTGCGCGGTCACACGGCAGTATAGGCAAGCATAGGCATCACAGATGGCTCGATCCGGCCGCGGCGCGGCCCTGCTATTCTGGCTCATGGCTCTGACCGGCATCGCTGCGCTGGCCGCCTGCCTGATCCTGCCGCCCTGGCTGGAGCATCAGGCGGCGTTGCAGCTCCACGCCGACGCCCGCCGGCACGTTGCCGAGCTTGAGGCACGTCTGCAAGTCCTGGAGAAGCAGATCGCGCATCTGCGTAACGATCCGGCCTACGTCGAACGTTTGGCCCACGAGGAGTTCGGCATCACCACGCCCGGCGTGCAAACGATCCTGCTCGACCGATCCGCAAGCGCCGCGAGCCACCCGGCCGATCCGAACCGTGACCGTCAGCGAGCGGCCTCTGATCCGAACCGTGCCCGTAAGAAAGCGGCCAGGAACACGCCGGCCGACGACTACGGGGCAGAACCGCCAGAACTGTCCACCCTGGTCGCCGAGCTGCTCGAGCGCCAGCCGCTGGTCTCGGTATTCGTGCTCGACCAGACCCGCCCGATCGTGATGGCGATGTCCGCCGCCCTACTGTTGGCGGCCGTCCTGCTATTCCGAACCCGCCGCCCGTAGCGTCCCACGATCCGCGGTCGGGTGCCGCTGGCGGCTTGCCCGCCAGTGTCCGGGGACTGTATG
>JAUWXH010000327.1 GCA_030616465.1 Planctomycetota bacterium
GTCTCGAGCAGCAAAAACTCGCAGATCCCTTTGACCTTGACACCCAGACCGGCCTTGAACGAGACCTTGATCCAGGGCGTGTACTCGCCCTTGGTGAGCTTGATCGTCTGGCCGCAGACTTTCAGTTGTGCCGTATCACGGTTGTTGACTCTGACCTCGAACGGGCATCGCAGCACCCCGCCGTTTTTCGTGAACGTGCTTTCCGGCCCGACCAGATGCGAATGAATTACGTCGCCGTTACGCCGAACGCGGATCTGTTCGCCGCCGATGTATTCCTCCTCGACGTCGGCCGCGGTCGAGTAGTACGAGAACGTCCCCTGGCTGCCGCGCAGGTCCGGCACGCACATCGCCGACAGCAGCACGCCGCGGAACTCCTCCGGCGGAAACGTTATGGGCACGCGGATAATGTTGCTGAAGATGCCGTGCTCGCCGAGGATGTTCCAGAACGGCTTGCCCTTGCGGAGCAGGCGGATGTCGGGCTTGCCAAGCGGGATACGGTAGCGTCCCACGTTGAGCGTTTTGCGGGGCCCGCGGATGCGGACGGAGGAAAGGGCGGGCGCGTAGTTGCGTTTGTCGCGGGTCAGGAAATCAAAGATGCCGTGCTTGCCCGGATTACAGCCGGTCAGAAACGACGACCACGCTACCGGTGAGAGCGGCGGGGCGGTGGTGCCCAGTTTCAGATAGCAGCCGCGCTCCTTCAGACGCTCGAAGTGGGGCAGTCTTCCCTCTGCCATGAAGCGTTCCACGAGGCTGGGTTGCAGCCCGTCGAGCCCGAGCACGACGAAGCGTCTGACGCGCGCCTGTGCGTGCGCCCGACGCCGCCGAACGAGGCGAACTGCCCAGCGAAACGGCCAGAGGAACAGTGCCCCCAGGGCGGAGAAGAACGCAAAGAACAGCGTTACCAGCGTCGTGCCGACGGCGAACCCGGCCCCGGGTCCGATATACGCCAACGCCGGCTCCGGCATTAGCAGCGTGACCCCGGCGACGGCCGCGCCCCATTTCCACCAGCCCCCGTCGAGTCGACCGGTGCGTACTCTTTTCGGCCGCTGCGTCGCGCACGGCCAGCGGCTCTGTGAGACCTGTGGCGCGGTCGAGCTGATGCTTGCCTCCGACGAATCGGCCCATAGCCCACTAGGGATTCTCATATTACTCTGCGTCACCATCATCGTCAAGAAACGTCGCACATCTCAGCCCAGGGCAGTGTCGTTTGAGCCCCGCCCGAACAGCTCATTATATTCTCCAACGGCACCAGTTGAATCGACGCCGCCGACGGGATTATTCCGGAGGGGGCGTGACATTCCTGGCGGGAGACCGTGTGTGCCGGGAAGTGTAACGGCCGGGCCCCGTTACCGGCCGTACGCCGGCTTGACGGCATGAGCCCTCGGCCGTAGAAGCAGTTCCATCGTGGCCGCGAAGAAGGAAATCCGCTGCACCGTCATCACGCCGGAACGCCGGGTGCTCGATGAGACCGCCGACGCGGTTGTCATCCCGGCCCATGACGGTGAGCTGGGCATCCTCGTGAACCGTGCCGCGCTGATGTGTGAGCTCGGCGTGGGTCAGTTCCGCTACCAGAAGGGCGGTCAGATCCAGCGCATGTTCATCGACGGCGGGTTCGCGCAGGTCCACGACAACGACGTCACCGTGCTGACCGGCAGCGCGGTTCCGGCCGCCGACATCACGCCGGAGACGCTCGCCGAGGCCGAGCGGGCGGTGGAGGAGTTCCGCGGGCACGACGCGGAGACGCTCGAAGCCCGCCGGCACGCCCAGCGCAGGCTGAGCGTCCTGCGTGCCCTGCAGGGGGCGGGCTAACCGCGCCATGCGACCGGCAGGGGCGCCACCGGCTGCACGGAGCGCACCGACTGGCGGCGCGGCGACCTTCGGCTCATAATCCCGGCCATGGGTGAAAAGCGGCGCGGCAGGCTGGTGGTAATCAGCGGTCCTTCGGGGACGGGCAAGACCTCGATCTGTGACGGGCTGCTCAAACGGATCCCCAATTCCCGCTGGTCCGTCTCGGTCACGACGCGGCCCAGGCGGGGACACGAGGTTGATGGCCAGCACTACTGCTTTGTAACCTGTGAGCGGTTCGAGCACATGCTCGCCAACGACGAGCTCCTCGAACACGCCGAGTATCTCGGCCACCGGTACGGCACGCCCCGTGCGCCGGTCGAGCAGGCCGTGGAGCGCGGCGACATCGTGATCCTGGAGATCGACGTGCAGGGCGGAGCCCAGATTGCCCAACGCGTGCCCGACTCGATCCGCGTCTTCGTCCTCCCGCCGACGATGGAGACCCTGCAGGCCCGGCTGGGGGGCCGGCAGACGGAGTCGGACGCCTTGCAGTGTAAGCGGCTGGCCGAGGCGGACGGCGAAATCGGCTTCGCCAAGAGCAGCGGCCACTATCCCTATTTCATTACCAATGATATACTGAATAATTCGGTCGAGCGTGTACTGGAAATCATCAGACAGGAGACGGGACAGGGATGATCGAAGCCCTAAACAGCGACGAGTTGATCCACAAGGTCGGGGGAAGGTTTCGGCTGACGGCCCTGATCCAGAAACGCTGGCTGGAGCTGCTCCAGGGCGCCCGCCCGCTGGTCGACCCGGCCGGCAAGACCAACATGGAAATCGTCATCGAAGAAATCCTGCAAGATAGGATCACTATCGACTACGAGGCGTCCGGAATTGCCCCGCCCGACAGAAGCTGACGCGAATCGCCCCGCCCCGGCCGGCGCCCCGCCGGACCCTCACACCGGCCGGTCGTTGCCGCCCGGCTGTGAGCTGCTCATCTGTGTCTGTGGTGGGATCGCCGCCTATAAGACCGCCGCCCTGGCGTCGATGCTCGTCCAACGCGGCTGCGGCGTGACGGTGGCGATGACCGGCAACGCGCGGCGCTTCGTCGGCCCGATTACCTTTCAGGCGCTCACCGGACGGCCGGTCGTCACCAGTCCCTGGCGGGCAGCCGGCTCCGGCGACATCCAGCATCTCAAGCTCAGCGAAACCGCCGACCTGATCCTCGTCGCGCCGGCGACGGCGAACATCATCGGCAAGCTGGCCGGGGGCATCGCGGATGATCTGGTGAGCACGCTGCTGTTAGGGGCGGCTTGCCCGGTGATCCTGGCGCCGGCGATGAATACGCGTATGTGGCAGCACCCCGCCGTGCAGCGTAACGTCGCGTTCCTCCGCGAGAGAGGTTTCGAGCTGGTCGGCCCCGAGGAGGGCTGGCAGGCTTGCGGGACCGTCGGGCCCGGGCGTATGAGTGAGCCCGAGACGCTGCTCGCGACCGTCCGCGAGCATCTGTTGCGCAGCAAGCCGGGGAGTAGCGGCTCGCCGAGCTGAGAGCAGTGCTTCGCGGCCGGGTGGTATGGTCTTGCCTAGCGCAGCGAAGCAGGGCCGTGGTCATTCAAGGAGATTCACGGCCTGACTCCGTCAGACCGTGCCACGCGACGCGGTGACGGGTGGTGCAGTGCATCCCGAGAGACTTCGCATCCTGATCACGGCCGGCCCGACACGCGAATACATCGACGCCGTGCGCTATATCTCCAACGATTCGTCCGGGAAGATGGGATTCGCCCTGGCCCAAGCCGCCCAAAGCCGCGGTCACCGCGTCACGCTCGTCCACGGTCCGACCGCGTTGCCGGCTCCCCAAGGAGTGCCGACCGTGCCGGTGGTCTCAGCCGCCGACATGCTCTGCG
>JAUWXH010000094.1 GCA_030616465.1 Planctomycetota bacterium
CGAAGATGGGCAGCCCGGCGCCGATGGCAGCCGCCTTGGGCTCCTCAACCAGGTACACGCGGCGCGCCCCGGCCCGCTCGGCCGAGTTGTACACGGCCCGTTTCTCGACGGCGGTGATGCCCGAAGGAACGGCGATGACCACGCGGGGATGGGCCAGGCCCCGGTTCCCGTGCGCCTCCTGGATAAAGTATCCCAGCATCGCCTCGGTGATGTCGAAGTCGGCGATGACACCGTCCTTGAGGGGGCGGATGGCGGTGATGCTCCCCGGGGTACGACCCAGCATGTCCTTGGCCGCCTGGCCGACGGCCTTCTTGCCATCCTGCGTCTCAAGCACCTGGTTGGTGCCCTTGCGGACGGCCACGACGGACGGCTCGTTGAGGACGATGCCCTCGCCCTTGACACAGACCAAGGTAGTGCAGGTCCCCAGGTCGATGCCCATATCGACGCTGAACAACCCCATGAGCCGACGGAGAAACACGCTTGGCTCCGATCTGTCTGATCAGGGGCCCACGTTCAACCCCTGCTCCGAGCGGTCGAGACGCGCGAGAAGAAAGGGCCGCCCGGTAGGTGCCGGCCGTCGTCCCCCTCGGATCAGCTCCCGCCGAGGGGCACCAAGGTACCGAATAACACCTGAGCACGATACCCGACGTAGATCGCTGCCGCCAGGACGAACAGGAAGGCGACAACCATCAGGGCCGTGTATATGTCGTTCTCGACACTAGGCCGAGCACTACGTCCTGGGCCGGGTGTGTCTAGCCTCGCCATCATCGCACCCACAAAACCGCTGTTCGCCCGCTACTCCATCACCGGGTATCTAACCGAGTCGCCTTTCTGAACCTCGCCCTTCACGAGCGTGCTGAGTTTGCCGCCCGACTCCTTGGGACGCACCCGGTCGATCACCAAGTCCGCCAGATAGCCCCCGCCCTCGCGGTAGACCATGAAGACCATCCCCGGCACCACGCCCGAAGTCTCGCCGACGCTGATACTGGCGTAGTTCCCCTCCACCTGGACGATCTCGCCCTCGATGGGGCCCTTGACGGGGAGAGCAACCGGGACGGCGCCGGGGGTCTCCGGCTCGGCCGGGACCGGCCGACCCGCGACCAGCCGCTGCTGCAACTCCACGGCCTGCTGCTCAGCCGCATAGAGCTTCTCCTGGATGTTGCGCACCTGATCGGTCAGGATCGTCACGTTGGTGGTCAGATCGAGAACCCGACTGTTCAGCCGCGAATTGCGCGTCTGGAGGTCGATGTTCTGACCCAGCAGGTTCTGGTTCTGCTTCTGCAGCGCCTTCAGCTCCCCGGTGGTCACGCCCAGGATTTCCTGCAACTTGGTCCGACCGGCCTCGAACGCCAACGCTTCGTTCCGCGCCTTGGCCAGGTCGCTCGTGGCCCGGGCAAGATCGTCCGCCAACTCCTGCCTATTCTTCTGCGTGTCGGCCAGGGTCCGCTGGATGTCCCTGATCTCCTGGTCCTTGAGGGTCAGCGCGGCTTGCATCGCGAACTCGACGTTCTGGGCCTTCGAGATTGCGCCGTCGCGCAGCTCCTGGTAATCCTCGGCCAGGGCTTTCCAATTGTCCCACTGCGCCGCCGCGGCAATGAACAGGCATGACACCGCGATCGCCAGGACCGCCGTCAGCACCACAAATACTTTGGTCATCGTGCTCAAGAGCAGACTCCTTCAGACCGCTTCGGAGTTTCCCTCGTCACTACACCGTGCGCCCGCATGACCCCCGTGCCCCACAGGAGCCCTGCCGCGCCGGCTCGATCGGCGGATTGTAAGGCTCCCGCGCACGGTTGCAACCGAAATTATGGCCAAGCTCCCCGGCAGCGGGATTCCCCCTTGACCGCCGATTTCGGTTGCCAGCAACCCATTAACGCGGATAGCCTACCAGGTATGGAACTCTCTGTCACACTGCTGGAGCCGCAAAAGCGGGCCGAGCTGTTCGGACCGAGCGACCGGTACCTGCGGCAGATCCGGGACGCACTCGGGGTGCGCGTGCAGGCCCGCAACGCGCTGGTGCGTGTGTTGGGGGAGCCGGGGGATGTGGCCAAGGCGGCCGCCGTCATCGAGCGGCTCCAGCAACTGCTCCAACAACGCGAATTCCTGGATGACCAGACGGTGGAGGCGGTTATCGCCGAGGCCGACCGCCCGCCGGCCACCCACGACGCCGACGCCGTCCCCGTCTTTGCCCCCGACCCGGTGCGACCCAAGACCGACGGCCAACGCCAATACCTGCGCGCCATACTGGAGAAGGACCTGGTCCTCTGCTTGGGGCCGGCCGGCACCGGCAAGACCTACCTGGCGGTGGCCGTCGCCGTCCATCTGCTCAAAACCGCCCGGACCAAGCGGATCGTGCTGGTGCGCCCCGCCGTCGAGGCCGGCGAACGTCTCGGCTTCCTCCCCGGCGACCTACAGCAAAAGGTCAACCCCTATCTGCGCCCCCTGTTCGACGCCATGCACGATATGATGACCTTCGACCAGCTCAAGCGCTTCATGGTCAACGACGTGATCGAGGTGATCCCGTTGGCGTACATGCGCGGGCGCACACTGAACAACGCGGTGGTGATTCTGGACGAGGCGCAGAACACGACGCCCTTGCAGATGCTCATGTTCCTGACGCGGCTGGGGCATCACAGCCGGATGATCGTGACCGGTGACGACAGCCAGGTCGATCTGGAGCCGGGCCAGCCCTCGGGCCTGATCGACGCGGTCGACCGTCTGCGCGGGTGCCGGGACGTGCGGATCCTGCGGCTGAAAGAAATAGATATTGTTCGCCACCGGCTGGTGCAAGATATTGTGACCCGTTACGCGGCGAGGCCGGCGCGGGCCGCGCAGGAACCGCTCGCGTCCGATAATAACCGCAAGCCCGAAGCGACCGAGGAAACCCAGCGCGAATAAAGTCCACTGGGCCTTCAACGGGCCAACGCCAACAGCCGAGGCCAAACCGCATGTGGCCGTTCGGTAAACAGACCGCACGACGCCGGGAAATCCGCCGGTCCAAGGCGGAACGCCGAGGCGCCTGGTATCGACGCTTGTCCGGGCGCATCCCGCTGTGGTCGTCAGCGCTAACGTTCGGGTCGGCGGTTGTGGCCGCCTTGATCCTGAGCGCCGGCGGAGACGTGCTCGACATCCGCGCCGGTCAGACGCTGCCGCGAGCGATCACTTCACGCGTGGACTTCTCCGTCGAGGACGCCGAGCAAACCGCCGAGAAGCGGGTCCGGGCCCGCGACAGCGCACCCATCTACTACCGCCTGGACGAGTCGCGGCTGGCCGACCTGCGTAATCGCCTCATGAGCGCGCTGGCGCTGGCCAAGGAGCACGCCGGCGAGCCCGAGGAACTCAAGGACAAAGCCGCCAAGATCAAGATCTTCCTGGACGAAGCGGGGCTGGCCGAGTTGCAGCGCCTGGCGGAGCTGCCCGACGCGCGCCGGTACCAGGACTCGGTGGACCGGGCGATGCGGGCCTTGGCCCGGCAGCCCCTGGTCCAAGCGGTTGACCTGGGTGGACGCACCGCCATCGAAGCGATCCTGATCGACCCGATCAACGAGCGTGAGCGATCGGTGGACCGCCCTTCGGACCTGCTCCACGCCAACGCTGTCGAAAACGGCAAAAAGGTGGCCGAGGCCGCCATGCTCGCGTTCCCAGGACCGCTACGCGACACGATTCGAAACTCGATTACGGCCGTTCTCGCCGGTGACACGCCCGAAGAACCGCTCAATCCGCTCTACCGCTACGAACGCGACCGCTCGAGGGCGGCCGCCGACGAAGCCTACGCGAGCGTCCCGACACAGTTCCTAACTTACCAGCAGGGAGCAATTCTCGCCAATCACGGCGTAGTGACCGAGAAGGAAGTGGAGCTGCTCGAGCACGAATGGGAGGAGTACCGCGGATGGGCCCAGGCCGCCGGCGAGCGCGGCTGGGGTGCCATGCTGGGCCGTAGCGTGCTCGTCTTCCTCGTGGTGATCGGCCTGGCCGTCTATATCGCCCGCTTCCAGCAGCCAAAGATGATGAGCAACCTGGTGCGGCAGAGCACCACCGCCTTGGTGTTGTTGGCGCTCCTGGCACTCGGGCGACTCGCCTTCGTCAACAGCGGCGCACCCCATCTGGCCGTCGGTTCCCAGGCCTTCGCCGCCGCCCTGCTCGGCATCATCTACGCCCACGGCTCGGTCTTCGCGATCACCGGAGCGTTGGCGGTGCTGATGACGCTGGCCACGCAGCAGGGGGTAGGGTTCTGCGTCGTGCTCCTGGCGGTCTCCGGCGTGCTGCTGTTCGGCCTGCGGACGGTCCGCAATCGGGGCAAAATCGTGGGCGTGGGGGCGGCGGCCGGCCTGGTCGCCCTGGCCACCACCGTCGCCGTCGGACTCATCAACCACCAGACGCTCGCCTTCGTCTGGAAGCAGGGCTTGTGGGCGGCCGGGGCGACCCTGGCCGCCGGCTTCATCGTGGAAGGCATCCTCCCCGCCATCGAGCGCGCCTTCCGCCTCAGCACCGGCATGACGCTGCTGGAGTGGTGCGACGCCAGCAAGCGCCTGCTGCGCATGATGGCTGCCGACGCGCCGGGCACCTACAACCACAGCCTGCTGGTGGGGGCGTTGGCCGAGTCGGCGGCCGAAGCCGTCGGCGCCAACGGGTTGCGCGCCCGCGCCGGCGCCTACTATCACGATATCGGTAAGCTTAATAAACCTGAGTATTTTGTCGAGAACCAGCATCCCGCCGACACCCGACACGACCGCCTCTCGCCCGCCATGAGCCACCTGGTCATCATCGGCCACGTCAAGGACGGCACCGAGATGGCCAAGGAGTACGGGCTGCCGGCCAGCTTGCAGCCCTTCATCGCCGAGCACCACGGCACCACAATCATCGAGTACTTCTACCACGCCGCTAGCAAGGCGCGCAAGCCCGGCGACGCCGAGGTCTCCGACACCGAGTTCCGCTACGCCGGGCCCAAGCCGCAGAGCCGCGAGACGGCGATCGTGATGCTCTGCGACGGCGTGGAGGGGGCCGTGCGCGCCATGACCGAGCCCACCCCGGGCCGCATCGAGACGGTCGTCAGCCAGATCATCCGTAAGCGGCTGGCCGACGACCAGTTTGACGAGTGCGACCTGACCTTCCGGGAGTTGGCGACCATCGAGCGCAGCCTGGTCAAGAGCCTGTGCAGCATCTACCACGCGCGGATCGTTTACCCGGAGAAGGAGGAGGGCGCCAAGCCGGCTGAATCACGCGCATCCTGAACCGTAGCGGCCGGCGGCTCGCCGGCTGTAGACGCCCGAACATGCACGCAACCGCAGAAAGCCCACTCGCGAAGCCCCTGCAAATCCGCATTGCCTGGCGCCTGCGAAAAGCCCACTTCGGTGGCACCGCCGTCTCGGCCGTGAGAGAACTGCTCCGTCGCGTCGCAACGCATACCGCACACGCCGAGGGATTCACCAGCGGCTACCTCTCGGTCGCGGTCGTTGGCACGCGCGCCATGACGACGCTCCACTGCCGCTACAGGGGGATCGGCCAACCGACCGACGTCCTGAGTTTCGACCTCGGCACCGACCGGCAGCGCGGCCTTCTCGACGCCGAGATCATCCTCTGCGCCGACCTCGCCCGAAGGGTTGCCGCGGCCGGGTGGCACGGTCTGACGCAGCCAGGCCGTGGTTCTTCCAGGGCGCGCTCGTCCAAGCGCCTGGTGCGCGGATCCCTCGCCGCCGCCCACGCTGAACTCGCCCTGTACCTGGTGCACGGCATTCTGCACCTGGCTGGGTACGACGACGACACTACCGCCGCCGCGCGCCGGATGCACGCCCGCGAGGACGAGCTGCTCACCCAGTTCGGCCTGGGCCCGGTCTTTGACGCGGGCGCATAGCGGCCGTTACGGCTGTGCGGCGGTCTGGTCGATCACCTGCACGCCTTCCGGCGCCTTGAAGACGAAGCGCTGCGGATCGATCTTTACGTCGAACTTGATGTCGCTATATGTCATGGTGGTCATTGGCTTGCCGGCCTGGTCGGAGGCGACAAACTTCAGAAGCACGCCGTCGTCCTGGAGGAAGTAGTAGACCTTCTTGGACGCTCCCGTCGGTTGGGCCTGCTTGGGCGTCGCCTCAATCACGAACACCTTCTTGCCGTCAACGGTCTCCTCCGGCAGGAGCTTGAGCGTATAGTCCTCGCGGAGGGATTTGAACGTGGCCTCCGGGTCGCCCACGCTCTGCGGATCCACCTTCGTTTTCACCGCCATCTTCCGACCCATCATCTCCGACAGCGCGTACGCATAGGTCCCGTCGCTGACCGTCGTGACCTTCGCCTCTGTTTTCGTTTCCTGATCGCCGACTTTTTGCACCGTGGAGCTGGTCATTTCTAAGTGGAAGAGCAACTGGTCACCCTTTTTCATCACCTCCTGACTGCCCTCGGTCTTGCTCTCCGCGGTGAAGCCGGGCTGCTCCATCTTCATGACCATCGTGAATTTGGCCGTCATGGACTTATGCTTCTTCCACGCCGCGGTCAGCTTCTTCTCAACCTTCTCCAGCTCGTCGGCAACCGCGACGGGCAGCGTCCAACCCAGGACCAAACCCGCCATCAATACCAGTCTCATACGCTTCATCGTGCTATTCTCCTTCGCCGCTGGCTTGGGGCGCAACCGACGCGGCCGCACACTGACACCAACTCCTTGTAGTCGTCGGCCGTCTCCCGCGTGGGCCATTCAGGCCCGCCGAACGGATGGAGCGGCCGACGCGCGGCCCGACTGTAGGCGAATTCCTGGACGGTGCCTACCCCGAGGCTCGCCGACTATTCCCGCCGCCTCAGGTGTTCGCACCAGTGGATGAGCCCCTCGTCGTCATCGAAGTAAACGCCGCACTTCTCGACCCGATCGCCCTGAAACCGAATCGTATCGACGAAGTTGTCCATGTAATGGATTTGAAGTGCCGTCGCGCCATTCATTGTGATGCAGCTTGCGCCGAACGGCGGGGAATCATCGTCGAACGAGAGCGACAGCTCGTCGTCGGGACCGGGGTCGAAGTTAGAGGCCATGCCCACCGCCCGATACAGCACGGTCGAGTCCGAGACCCGCTTGGCCTTGACCAGAGCGACCCTCAGATGGGTTTCCTCCCCCAGGTCCGGCAGCGCACCGCGCTGCGAACGGATCTCCATCTCGATGATCTC